>CAIZKE010000001.1 GCA_903933475.1 uncultured Alphaproteobacteria bacterium
CCCACCTGGGCTCCATCGCCGTCGGTCTGCGATCCGGTGGCGTCTCCCGGCCTTGAACACGGCGGGATCTTCCCGCGCCAGGCCTCAGCGCCCCCTCAGCACGACCCGTGACACGGCATCCCGGCGCACCGCCGCCTCGGTGAACCGCAGGTCATCCCAGCCCTTCTGCGAATAGAGGCGGGTCTGGTCGGCGGCGTGCGGCGAGCCCGGGTTGGTGGACTGGGAATAGCTGAGGACGCCCTGGCTGATGGGGCCCTTGTCGGTGAACTCCACCGCCATGATCCAGCTCGAGCCGTGGCGGATCTTCGTCCAGCCGAGGCCGGGCTTCAGGTCGACGGGGGTGATCACGTTGAAGATCCCTTCGGGACCCGGCCCCCCGTGGATCGGGATCCGCTCGCCCCCGGCGCGGGGTTCGGTCTGCACTTGGCCCAGGGTCGCGTCCATGGGGATGCCCAGCCCCCGCAGCTGCTTCACCGCGTCCACCAGGGCGGCGAGCACCCGGGGATTATCGACATCCAGGGTGTTCGGGGTGTTCACCGGGTCGGCCGGATCGAAGGGGACCTTGAACACCAGGCCGCCCTTCTCCGCGAACAGCCGGAAGATGTGCGCGCCGCGGCTGTCGAGGTTGACCTTCAGGTCCCAGGCTTCGAGGGCCCGGCAGGCGTCGGCGAGGTCGGGATGCGGTCCGGCCGCCGCCGTCCGGCAAAGGCCGACCAGGGGGTCGCGGGTGATTTCTGCGCCGAGGTTGCGATTGCCGAACAGCACCCCTTCGACGCTGGCCAGATCGAACTTCGCGCCGTCCAGGCCGTCGCGTCCGGCCACCCGGTCCTCGATCTGCATCAGGCTGAGGCGGGTGCGGAGCGACCGTGCCGTGGCCTCCTCGCCGAGAATGCGCGGATAGCCGGTCAGCGGCGCCTTGGGATTGGTGAGCCAGTAGCTGTCGTTGGAATTGCTGGTGTAGTCCGAGCGGAAGAGCTGCGGCAGGGACTGCGGCGGAAAGACCCCCGGCACCACGGCGCGCGGGTCAGAGCCCCACTCGCAGGCGGCGCGGGAACCGTCGAGGACGGGCAGCCGCTGGGTGCGCCACAGGGTCTTGGCCATCTCCGAGACCGAGCAGGCCTCCGCCTTGGCGTCGGTGACATAGGGCAGGGCGCCCACATCGCCGTAATAGGCTTCACCCGAGGCATCCACCGCTGTGGTGTTGAACCCCGCGGCCTGGAACTTCGCCAGCGACGAGGCCAGCTGGCGGACGCTGCGGGCCTGGTACATCTCCAGGTACTGGTCGGTCGCCCGCAGTCCAGGGCCGGCGTCACGGATGGCGTAGGCCCGCTCTGCGGTCCAGGGCGTGGACGGCGGCCCGGCGTTCTCGACGACCTGGCCGAACCGGGTGCCGTAGAGGGTGCGACTGACCGGCGTCAGCCCCGCCTCGGTCTTCACCTGGACGGTGACCACCGTGCGGGTCATGGGCACGGACCTGCCCTCGAAGACGTAGGCCGTGGGGTCCTTCGGATCGAGCGTCAGCTCGAACAGGCCAAACCTGCGGGCCGTGGAGACCGTATGGGTCCAGGCGACCCAGCGGTTGTGGCCAATGCCGATGGTGGGGCTGTTCTGCAGCCCGGCGCCGACGATGTTGAGCTTGCCCGGAAGGATCATGTGCATCCGCGTGAAGCGGTTGATGCCGTCCCAGGGATAGTGGGGATTGCCCAGAAGAACGCCCCGGCCGCTCTTTGTCACCTCGCGGCCCAGGGCATAGGCGTTACTGCCCTGTCCCTCCGGAACCGGCGAGCGCTCCACGGGCGCCTGCAGGCCCGGCAGGTCCGGTGCGCCGGGAGGCGCGGCGGCGACCACGCCGGCCATCAGGGTCGGCTGCTGGGTCGCGATCACCGAGCGCCAGTAGTCCATCTCGTCGTAGGTGCGCACCCAGGCGGCGCCCCGGCAGCGGGCGTCCGGGAGGTTGGCGACGCCGACGTCGCGGACATAGCGGTTGACCCCGGCGACAAAGCCCCGGGCCAGGGCGCGCGCCTGCGGCGAAGGCTTGCCGCGGCCCGCCAACAGGGCGTCCAGGCCGCCGGTCTGGATCAGGTGCTGATGGTAGAGGTCACTGATGACGTTGGCGTTCTTCTCGCCCGGCCCGAGGTAACGGGCCCGCTGGGCGTTCACCGTCATCTGCCGATCGGCGAAGTCGCAGAAGTTGTCCTCGGCGGAGGAATAGCCCCCGCCGTAGCCGAGCCCACCATAGTCGCGGGCGATGATGTGAGGCGCGCCGTAGGGGGTGCGGATCACCTCCGCCCGGTACTCAGGTTCCGCCGCCGCTGCCGGAAGCGCCAGGAGGGCCACCAGAAGCCCCGCCGCCATCATTCGTCCCATGATTATCCCCCCCTGCCATTTCCTGCAGGCTAGTGGCCGGGCCGGCGGGACGCCAGCCCCTGTCGTCTCCCGGGATGGCACCCCAGCGCGAACCGCAGGCGGGCCCTCAACCCGCTCCGGGATGAACTCAGACGCTGGAGTCTGGCTGTGGGCTGACGCCCTGTCGGTCCAGCGTCCGCTTCCGGGCCCTGACCCACCGGGGAGAAACGACCTCCTGTAGCAATCTGTGTGGAAGGCAGCCGTCGCCTGCGCCATAACCAAGGGATCCTCAGGCCCCGCGAAATCGAGCCGCCAGGTTCGTCAGCATGGGGTGGGTGGCCCGATACGTGCCCGCCCGGAGGTGTCACATTGTCCTGACAGGGATCTTGCATGAGCACTCTGCTGCCGACTTCCTGGATGCCGCGCCCCGCCGGTCTGCTTCCGTCCGACCCCACGCGTTTCGGCGGCCCGGCCATCGCCACCTGGATTACGACGATCCTTCTGGTCGTGATCACTGCGCGGAGTCTGGTCCATCTGTTCCTGCCCGACGGCGGGGCCCATAGCATCGCAACGATCGACACGAGTGTTGCCGGGGGCGACAACATCGTCGCGATCTTCGGCCAGTGGGGAGCGAGCCAACTGCTGCTCGTGGGGGCCCTGTGGGTTTTGCGTCTTCGCTACCGCGGGCTCATACCGTTCATCCTGTGCGTTCTGCTGCTGGAACCCATCCTGCGTGCGATCTCAGGCCATCTGAAACCCATCGTGACGCTCGGTACCGCGCCGGGAGCGGCGCTCAACGGGTACGCCGTTCCGGTGGTGGCCCTAACGCTCTATCTCGCGCTGTGCACGTCTGAGGAACGAAGGTCCTAGGCGTGTTGAGGACCTGTCGGTCACCGCTTCCGGGCGGAGACCCGGCCAACGGGTCAGCCGATCTCAAATGGGAGTTGAAAGGGCGATCCTTCTCGCGCGCGATCTCATCGGAACGCATTGAACCAGGACGGTCGCCGGCCCTGGTTTTGGCGCCGTCGCATCCTGGATGTCTGACCGCACGCCTGCCCTGCGGGGGAAGGCGGTGATCACCCGGCCACAACGAACCCCGGGATCGGACA
>CAIZKE010000002.1 GCA_903933475.1 uncultured Alphaproteobacteria bacterium
GGTGGGAGACCGGCTATGTCGCCGAGCGCTACCCATCGGTCAGCTTCGCCCGCACCCGGGAACGGGGCTGACGCGGGCGATGGAGCCTCCCGTCCTGCTCTATGGGCATCCGCCCCCCGAGCTCTTCCGGGCCCCGGCGGGAGCCGTGCAGGCGTCACCGTTTGAGCCGGGTGCCGATGACCCGCTGGAGGCGCGGGAGACTCATTTCGCCTCGGCGCTAGTCCTGGCCCCGCCCGGCGCCCTCGAACGGGACTGGGTCCTGGCCCGCGTCCTTGAACGGCTTCCGCCGGGTGCCGAGATCATCGCCCTCGGGCCGAAGGACCGGGGCGGAGCCCGCATCGCCGCAACGCTTCGGGGTTTCGGCTGCGACGTCTCCGAGGAACCGAAACGCCGTCACCGCATCTGCCGCACCCGCCGCCCGGCTAGCCCGGTGAACCTCGAGGCTGCGCTAAAGGCTGGCGCGCCCCGGCTCGATCCTGGGCTGGGCGTCTGGACCCAGCCGGGCGTCTTCAGCTGGGACCGCCTGGACCGGGGCTCGGCGCTGCTGATGGAGATCCTTCCCGAACTGGGTGGTCGGGGAGCCGATTTCGGCTGCGGAATCGGCCACCTGGCCCTGGGCGTCCTCGAATCCGGCGCAGTCACGGACCTGGAACTCGTCGATCTCGACCGCCGGGCTATCGTCTGCGCCCGGCTTAATGTTGCCGATCCCCGCGCCCGCTTCCGGCACGCCGATGTTCGCCGGATTGGGGCGGCTGCCGATCTCGATTTTGTGGTGATGAACCCGCCCTTCCACAACGGTGGCCGGGAGGACAAGGAGCTGGGGGTGGCCTTCATCGAGGCGGCGGCCCGCGCACTCAAGCCGGGTGGGGCCTGCTGGCTCACCGCCAACCAACACCTTCCCTACGAGCAGGCCCTTGCCCGGAGCTTCAGGGCTGTCCGGCTGAAGGCGCAGGCCCAGGGATACAAGGTCTATGAGGCGATCCGATGAGCCCTCCGCCCAGGCCCCCCGCCGTGCGCCTGGACCGGCTCCTTGCCAATCTGGGCTACGGGTCACGCCGGGAGATCCACGCCCTGGTTCGGAAGGGTGACGTGGTCCTCGATGGCCTCTCCGTGTCTGACGCCGGGGCCCGGATCGCCCTGACGGCGGACATCACTGAGCGGATGACGATCCGGGGTGCTCCGGTCGATCCCCCCGCCCCGCTGGTGTTGATGATGCACAAGCCCGCTGGCGTCGTCTGTTCCCACAGGGAGCCTGGCCGCAGCGTGTACGAACTCCTGCCGCCGCGCTGGCGCAGCCGGACTCCGGCCCTGTCCTCCGTCGGCCGCCTTGACCTGGACACCACGGGCCTTCTGCTGATCACGGATGATGGCGATTTCCTGCACCGGGTGATCTCGCCAAGATCACATGCTCCAAAACGATACGTCGCAAGGCTTGAGAAGTCCCTCGCGGGGACAGAGTCGGAGGTCTTCGGGCGGGGGGATCTCCTGCTGGAGGGCGAGGACCGGCCCCTTGCCCCTGCAGGACTGGAAGTGCTGGATCCGTTCACGGCTCGGCTTACCCTCACCGAAGGGCGCTACCATCAGGTCAAGAGGATGTTCGCGGCGGTTGGAAACCATGTGACGGCGCTACACCGGGACCGAATTGGTGCCCTGGACCTTCCGCCGGATCTGACGCCCGGAGCCTGGCGGCGGCTGACGCCCGTCCAGTGCGCTGCCGTTCTTCTTGAGGCCGACGACCCCGCCGGTCTGGCATAGCAATTGCATCGCGTTTCCGTGCGCGCGCGTTAGGCTTAGACTCGCTCACGCCCACGAGGGGACAAGGAATGTTCGGCCTCAACCGGCAAGTCAGGAAGCTGCTGGAGGAGCAGGGCGGCGCAGGACCCCGCGACGGCCTGAACGCCGATGACATGTCCCTGGTCGAGGTCCTTCCGCTGGGCATGCTGCTGAAGGAGGCGGTCGATGCCGATGACGTCGCCGGTCGCGCCAGCGGCCGGGCGCGTTCCCAGCTCCGGTTGGATGCCGCCATACTCTGGCGGGAGGCGACCCGGCGCAGTGGCGAGGTGCGCGCCCTCAGCCGGGCGGCGTCCAGCGCGGAGGATGCGCTGGAGCACTACGGCGCAAGGTCTGCGGGGTGGGCACGGGCCCGGTGCGAGCAGGGCTTCGCAGCCATGCTCGGCGCGGAGATCTTCGGGGATGGAGGGCTCATGGCCGCTGCGGAGGCGGCTTTTCGCGACGCCCTTACCGGTCCCCGGCGGTGCCTTGCCCTGCCGCATGCCGAGATCGGTCTCCTGACCCTCAGGGGTCGGCGCGCCCTCGCCACGGGCGACGCCCAGGCCGCGCGGATCGCCGCCGCACGTTTTGCGCAGCCCATCGCCACACTGAAGGAGATGTCGCGTCGCATCCGCAGCGCGCGGATGCTCTCGGTAGATGGCCACATCATGCGCGCGGAACTTCTCTGTGATTGGGGCGCACGTCTCGAAGACGCCCCACTGCTCCGGGCCGCCGCGCGCGATACGCACACCGCCGCATCGGGCCTCACGCCGGACTTCGAGCCGTTGACAATCGCCCGTATCGGATTTGCGCGGGCCCGGGCCCAGATCGCCCTGGGGGATGTGGAGGCCAATGCGGAAGCCGTCCTCGGTGGCGTCGATCTGATCTATGTCATCCTCGCCGACCTGACCCTTGAACACAGCCCGCTCGACCGCGCCCGGGGAGAGTACATTGCGGGCTGCGGGCTCAAGGCCCTGGGCGATATCTTGGTCGACGCGCGCTATTTTGAAAGGGCGCTGACGGCGTTCGATCGGGCCGCCGGCGTGATCGCCCGACGGGAGGGACTGGTACTGCGCGCCGAGATTGGCTCCCGCCGCGCCGTCTGCCTGGCTCGGATCGCCGAGATCTCTGGCGACGTGAACGCGCTCAAGTCCGCGGAAAAGGCCCTCAGGCAGGAACTCGCCAATCCCTGGACGGAACGAAACCCGCACTCCTGGGCCCGGCTGCAGCTCTTCCTCGCCCGCCTCCTGCTGGCCCGGCTTGAGATCACGCGGCGTGACAGGGGCGAGCGCGCGGGCGCCCGATCGGCGCTCTCCTCTGCAGTGGACACGCTCTCGGAAGACGGATTGCGCGCCCTGGGCCGCTCCGCGAGGCAGACCCTTGAACGGGTCAGTGCGGCCATGGGGGACACAGTCGACCTCAAGCCGGCGACGGATTGAGATCAGAGGATCAGGCTGTCCGGCCGGGGGCAGTCGGATCCCTGGGCGGCCCAGACGAGTCCAGCAGCGCTTCGGATCAGGGCCCAGAGCCAGATCGCGCCCACCGAGACCATAGCGACGATCAGGAAGGGAATTCCGATCAGGATGAAGGACAAGAGCGTCCCCCAGAAAATCGCGATCGCCGAGGCGATCCAGGCGGCAAGGCCGATCCAGAAGGTTCTGACCTGGAACCTGTAATGCCCTGCGGCGATGGGGCCCGCAGTGGCTCTGGCCACATGAGCCATGACGACACCGACTAGGGCCGCCGGTGCAATACCCAGGAGCGAGCCGATGTAGAGCCCGTAGATCACGACCACCAGGGCTAGGTTCTCGTCCCGCGGAATGGTCGTTGTGGTGTCGGTCATGTCGCAGCCTTCTCCAGGACCAGCTCCACCCCCGCCGAATCCGCCTGTGGAGCGAGGGCCAGGGGCTTGAGAACGCAAACCCTCACGCGCTTCGCTGCGTCCTGTCCAATGCAGGCTCCGGCCAGCCGCTCGGCGAAGGTCTCGACCAGGTCGATATGGCCCTGGGCCACGATCTCCCGCGCTGCCGCGACCACCGCCTCGTAGTTGAAGGTGCCCTCAAGCCCTTCGACGGGATGGGGCGCCAGATCGACCTCGACATCGATGACGATCGGTTGCGCGCGGTCCTTCTCGTGACTGTGGACGCCGATGAAGGCGTCTAGCTTAAGCCCCCGGACGAGGACCTTCTGGCTTCGGATGAGACGGCTAGGACCGGGCATGGGTCAGTCCCAGGTGCTGACCGCCATCGACGGCGATCATCTGGCCGGTCACGCTGGACGCCCCGATCAGGTAGGTCAGGGCGCGGCCGATGTCGGCGGGATCCACGGCCCGGCCAAGCGGCGTCGATGCCGCTTCGTCGGCAAAGTCAGCCGGAGACTGGTCGGGGTTGGCGAGGACCGGGCCGGGACCGATGGCGTTCACCCGGATGCGTGGCGCGAGATCGATGGCCATCATCCGCGTGGCGGACCACAGGGCGGCCTTGGAGATCGTGTAGGCGAAATAGTCGGGACCCGGCGCCAGCACCCTCTGGTCGAGGATATGGACGACATGCCCGGCCAAGCCCTGGGCGGCCATGTCCCTCGAGAGCACCAGAGGCGCCCGAAGGTTGATGTCGAGGTGTTCGTCCCAGGACTTCCGCTCAAGCCGGTCGAAGGTGTCGTTCCGGAAGAGAGAGGCGCAATTCACCAGCAGGGTGACAGGCCCGAGCGCGGCGATGACCCTGCCGATCAGGCCCGACACCGCAGACTCGTCGGCCAGGTCGCAGGGAAAGGCACCGGACTCGCGCCTGGCGGCCTTAACCTCGGCAACCGCTGCCCGGGCGTCTTCGTCCTCGCGTCGACAGTGAACGGCCACGTCGTAGCCGGCCGCGGCGCAGGCGCGGACAAGCTCGCGGCCGATCCGGCGGGGCCCGCCGGTGACCAGGGCTGTTCCGCGCTCCGAGCGGGGCATGGTCCTAGTCGAACCGCCCCATGTCGATCTTGTTCATGACAAAGAAGACCAAGAAGAACGCGATGATGATGAAGAGGGGGCTCATGAGGCTCTCCTTGCAGACGGACGGGCTTTAGCTGCGGTCGCCGGACTTGTCGAGGCGGCCCGCCTGGGCACACAGTGCCGGACGCCGTTCAGGAGCCCAACATGCCGCTTTCCCCCATCGACATCGCCTCTTTCCAGAAGATCGCCGTCGGCATCGACCGGCCCGAGGATGTCGTGGTCAGCACTGAAGGCCGGGTCTTTGCTTCTGACCACCAGTGCGCCGTCGCCGAGATCCTGCCGGACGGCAGCTTCGTGCGGATGGGGCCAAGGGGCGGTGCGCCCAACGGGATCAACATGGACCTGCAGGGACGGATCCTGATCGCCAACTTCGGCATCTACGACCGCGAGGAGGGCCCCCTCCAGAGGTTCGATCCCGCAACGGGGGTCCATGAAACCCTGGTCGCAGAGGTCGGAGGGCGGCGGCTGACCAGCGCCAACTACCCCGTGATGGACCGGGACGGGAACATCTGGTGCGCCAATTCCACCCACGCCGAGACCTGGCCCCAGGCGCTGGACGGACGGGCGGACGGGTTCCTTTTCGTCCTGCGGCCAGACGGAACCTGCGGAATCGTTGCGGAGGGGCTGAAGTTCCCGAATGGCCTGGCCCTTTCGGCGGATCACCGGCGGATCTTCTGCGCCCAGACCTCTGCCGCGGATGTCCTCGCCTTCGAAATCCTGCCCGGTGCGCAGCTGGGCCCGGGCGTCCGCTACGGGCCAGTGCTCGGCGAGCTGGCCGTCCCGGGACGGCCGCCCGTGCCCGAGGCGGACATGGGCTATACCGACGGGGTCGGAATGGACGCAGAGGGAAACCTCTGGGTCTGCCTGCCGGCAGCGAACAAGGTCGTCGCAATCACGCCGGCGGGAGAAAAGGTGACGGTCATCCACGATCCATCCGGAGAGGTGGTCAACCACCCCACCAACGTCACCTGGGGCGGTGCGGACCTCAGGGACCTCTATATCGGCTCCATCCGGGCGGGCTATGTGCTGAAGGGCCGGAGCCCGGTTGCGGGCCTGGCCCTGGTGCATCAGGACAGACTCCCGGGATCCGGAGTCTGAATCCCCCTTCCACCCGGGCACCTGATCATTATTGTAGGAAGAGAAGGCGCACTGGGGGTTCCCGGCGCCCGCAAGAACCACATCCCGGAGGACGCCATGCGCGAATATGTGAAATTCTACATCGACGGCCAGTGGGTCGATCCGATCGAGATGAAGACCCTCGACGTCATCAATCCCGCCAATGAAGGCGTCTGCGGCAAGATCGCCCTGGGCTCAGCCAAGGACGTCGACAAGGCTGTCGCCGCCGCCAAGAAGGCCTTCAAGACCTGGTCCCAGACCACCCGCGAGGAGCGCCTCGACGTCCTCAACCGCATCCTGGCCGAGTACCAGAAGCGCTTCGGCGACCTGGCCGTTGCAGTGACCGAGGAAATGGGCGCCCCCGCCTCCCTCGCCCAGCGCGCCCAGGTGCCGATCGGCATGGGCCACCTGTCCACCGCCATCAACGTGCTGAAGGACTTCAAGTTCGAGGAGCAGCGCGGTCCGACCCTTCTGGTGAAGGAGCCCATCGGCGTCTGCGGGTTCATCACGCCCTGGAACTGGCCGCTGAACCAGATCGTCTGCAAGGTGGCACCCGCCATCGCGACCGGCTGCACCATGGTGCTGAAGCCCTCGGAAGTGGCGCCCTTCTCGGGGCACATCTTCGCCGAGATCATGCATGCTGCAGGCGTGCCGGCTGGCGTGTTCAACCTGGTGCACGGCGATGGCCCGAGTGTGGGTGTGGCCCTGTCCAGCCATCCGGACATCGACATGGTGTCCTTCACCGGCTCGACCCGGGCGGGTATCGAGGTGGCGCGCAACGCCGCTGCGACGGTCAAGCGCGTGGCCCAGGAACTGGGCGGCAAGAGCCCGAATATCGTCCTGGACGATGACGCCTTCGCCAAGGGCGTGGCCCGCGGCGTCGCGACCATGATGACCAACTCGGGCCAGTCCTGTAACGCCCCGACCCGGATGTTGGTGCCGAAGACCCGCATGGACGAAGCGATCACCGTGGCGCGGGAAGCCGCTTCCCAGGTGACCGTAGGCGATCCGAACGGTAACTCGCAGCTGGGTCCGGTGGTCTCGGAAATCCAGTTCAACAAGATCCAGAAGCTGATCCAGGCCGGCATTGACGAGGGTGCAACCCTGGTCATCGGCGGTACGGGCCGGCCTGACGGACTGGACAAGGGCTACTATGTGAAGCCCACGGTCTTCGCCAACGTCACCAGCGAGATGACCATTTCCAAGGAAGAGATCTTCGGGCCCGTCCTGTCGATCCTCGGCTATGACACTGTCGACCAGGCGATCGATATCGGCAACGACACCGAGTACGGCCTGGCCGCCTACGTGCAGTCCGGCGACCTCGAGAAGGCCCGCAAGATCGCTTCCAAGCTGCGGGCGGGCCAGGTGTCCATCAACGGCGGTGGCGGCGACATGATGGCCCCCTTCGGTGGCTACAAGATGAGCGGCAACGGGCGCGAGTGGGGCGACTACGGCTTCCACGAGTTCCTCGAGACCAAGGCCGTCCTGGGCTACGCGCCCCAGGCCGCCGAGTAAGACTGACGCCGCCCCGGGGCTGAGCTCCGGGGCGGTTTTCCTGTCCACGATCAAGCCGCAAAGCAGCTCCATGCCTGAAGCGCACAGCATTGTTCTTCCGGAACTCGCAGGCGCCGCAGATGTGGTCCGGCATCATGCCCGTTTGAGGCCGGACGCTATCGCCCTGGTCTTCCAGGACGAGCAGATCACCTACGCACAGCTCGACGCCCTGTCCTCGCAGTGCGCCCAGGCGCTCATCGCGGCGGGCGTGAAGCCGGGCGATAGGATCGGGACCCTCGCCCGAGGCAATGCCGACTTTTTCGTCCTCTGGTTCGGGTGCCTGAAGGCGGGTGCCTGCCTCAATCCGGTCAACTGGCGCCTGGCGCCTCCAGAGGTCGCCTTCATCCTCCAGGACGCCGGTTGCCGCCTCGCGGTCGTCGGAGCCGACTACGCCGGCATGATCGAGGGTCTGTCCGGTGACCTTACTGACCTGGAGATGCGGATCCAGTTCGAGCCGGGGCATGTGCGCTGGCCGGGCTTCCGGGACTGGATCGGCGCCCATTCCGCTACAGACCCCCAACGCCCGGTCCAAGGGGACGATGACGTCATCCAGCTCTATACCTCCGGGACCACCGGCCTGCCCAAGGGCGTGCAGCTTACCGAGGCCAACTATGCGGCCTGTTTCCGCAGCGCCAGCACAGCCTGGGCCCTGATCGAACCCGGGGACGCGGTCCTGATCTGCATGCCGCTCTTCCATGTGGCGGGGGCTAACCTTGGTATGCTCGGCCTGCTTATGGGCGGGCGTTGCATCATCATGCGCGAGGTCGATATCGGCCTGATGCTGCGCCTCTTCGGCGAACAGGGCGTGCGCCACGCCTTCCTGGCGCCGGCCATCATCAACATGGTGCTCCAGCATCCGGAACAGGCCCAGGCCGACCTGTCCCGCCTGGACTACGTCTACTACGGCGCCTCGCCGATCTCGGAGGAGGTGCTGACCCGGGCCCAGGCCCGCTTCGGCTCGCGCTTCATGCAGCTCTATGGCCTGACCGAGACCATTGGCGGCGGTGCCTACCTGCCCCCGGAGTCGCACGATCCGGCGCTGGGCAAGCTCAGATCCTGCGGAGTGCCGTCGCCGGGCTATGAAATCCGGATCCGGGTCGACGGCCGCAACGCCGACGTCGGAGAGGTCGGCGAGATCGAGATCCGCTCGGAAGGGGTGATGAAGGGCTACTGGAACCGTCCCGACGCCACCGCCCAGTCCATCGATGCCGAGGGCTGGTTCCGGTCGGGCGACGCCGGCTTCTTCGACGCCGATGGATATCTCTTCATCCATGACCGGGTGAAGGACATGATCGTTTCCGGCGGCGAGAACATCTATCCCGCCGAGGTCGAAAACGCCCTGATGTCCCACCCTTCCGTCGCCGACGCCGCCGTGATCGGGGTGCCGGACGACCGTTGGGGCGAGGCGGTCAAGGCGATCGTCGTCCTTCGGCCAGGCACCGACCCGGACCCCGAGGGCATCATCGCCCATAGCCGGACCCTGATTGCCGGCTA
>CAIZKE010000003.1 GCA_903933475.1 uncultured Alphaproteobacteria bacterium
GGGCTAGACCCGAGCGCCAACGGGTGGCCTAAAATGAACCAGAACCGGCCCTAGCCCGGCCGCGACTGGATAGACCTGACACAGGGTGCCAGATGAACACTCGCGACCAGGTCCTGCAGGTCTCAGAATAGCCCCTCCTGCGAGGGCGCTTGGCCTGCGCTCGCAGGGAAGACACTGTTGTCGAGGGCAGCTCGACTGACGCCCAGGTGGTCGCGCAGGACCGCTTTGAACACAGAGCGCACGTCAGCTGTCGGCGCCAGATCGCGGGCTTCGAACAGTCGGTTGTCGTTGAGGGTGGGCCAATCGCCGATCATGCCACCCGGCTTCAGGGCACCACCGGCCATCAGCAGGGCTGACCCGGTGCCGTGGTCCGTACCGCCGGTGCCGTTGGCGCGGGCCGTGCGGCCGAACTCGGTGGCAATGACCACGACCGTCCGGCTCCAGTCTTCGCCGAGGCCGGTGCGCAAGCCCGAAACCACTTGATCCAGCCCTGTCAGGCGCGCCTGCAACTGGCTGACCTGCCGGGCGTGGGTATCCCAGCCATCGACCGACAGGGCGACCAGGTCCGCCCCGTCCGGTCCCGTCATCAACCGGGCGACCGCCTGACCCAGGCCGGCGACGTCGTTCCGGGCCAGGCGGGCATCGCCGCCCATCGCCATGGCCTGGGCCTCCGTCTGCAAGCCCGCCGCCAGGTTCTCGGCCAGCAGGCGATCCTCGACATAGAGGTCCTGCAGCAGAGACGCGATACGGCCCTCAGACCCTGTCTTACCGCCGGGTGCCCAACTGGAAGTCGCCGTTGACCCTCGCAGGATCAGAGGTGTCTGCGCCCCGATCGACAGACCCTTCAATCCGCCAGTCGCAGCCAGCGCCCGGTTTAGCCAGCCGTCGGTCTGCTGCCTGAGACCCTCGCCGCCGTTCTCAAGGACATCCTGTGCGTCGAAATGCGAACGAACCCGAACCGGGATGGCGACAGCCGCGGCGAACCGCATCTGGCCCTGTCCATGGAGGGCGTGCAGCCCTGCCAGGGAGGGATGCAGACCGAAGCCGTCGGACACTGGAAGGCTGTCCTCGATCGCCAGCGCGCCGCGCAGGGGGCGGTAATTGGCGTCGTCGTGGGGCACGATCACGGACAGGCCGTCCATGGCCCCTCGAGCGATGACGACGACCAGCTTGTTCCGGGGCCCGGCGGCACTCTGGGCTCCCGTCTGTCCGGCGAAGGCCAGACTGACGCCGGCGGCAGAGGCCCCCAGCAGGAAGCGACGGGTGAGATCGAGGGAACGGGTCATCGGCGCTGAAACTCCGGCGACATGAGGAACAGGGTGAAGGCCTCGGCTCGGCTCTCCGCGCGGGACACGGCCTGGCGGGTGCGCTCGCCCAGCCGGGACCCCAGGGCGGCGGCGACGGTGGCATTCGGGTCGGCGGCCTGCGCCAGACTGGCCGTGGCGCGCGACCAGTCCAGCCGTTTGACCAGGGCGTCGGGCCCGGCCCAGTCGGCGGCCGTATCTGGCCAGCCTTCCGGCGAAGGGGCGCTCTGTGGCGGCTGACCCATGGCGAGCATGGCCTGTCGCAAAGCCTGTACC
>CAIZKE010000004.1 GCA_903933475.1 uncultured Alphaproteobacteria bacterium
AGGAGGGCGGGGGCGGCGGTTCCGGGAGGGCGAAGCCCAGATCGGGCCACGCCTCGCCGATCACGTCTCCCGAGGGCCCGGAGATGACCGCGCCCTCAGGGCCGGTCTTCAGGTCCAGGGCGATATCGAGCGGGATCCGCGCCTTCAGCACCGCCGTGGCGGGCCCCGGCAGGTCCCTCACCAGGAGGCCAGCGCTATATCCGCCATTGCCCGAAGTCGGGGGGCCGCAAAAGCGCTGGGCGATGACAATGCCCGCCATGGGAACTCCCTGGAAAGTCTGACGCCTGAAAGGGGCTGGAAGTGTAACTGCGCTGCTTCTCCCGCAATCCGCAGGCGGGCGAAAGCCGGATTTTGGCACTGGCGCCGTTGGAGACGCTCCAAGTCCGCGCTAGAGAAGTGTCTTCGCCTTCGCAGACGAGGAACCACCATGAGTAACCAGATCGAGCGCCCCTGGGCCCTGATGCGTCATCACGCCGGCTGGGCCGATGTCTTCCTCATCGAGAACGAGACCGCAGATTCCATCACCGGGGTCTATCCGGATCGCGAGACCGCAGGACCGCCCGTCAATTACAGTGTCCGGGCCGTCCTCGCGCGGTTTGAGACCCTCGAGGCCGCACGAAGCGCCCGCGAGGGCGCAGTGCTGGAGTGGCGCAAGCATGACGCCGGCGTTCGCGAGGCCGACGACAAGCTCAGGATGGCGGAGAAGGCCCGGGAAGACGCCTGGCTGAACTGCCTGAGGGACGCTGCGGGTGCCTAGAGCCTGGTCCCTTCAGATGGAATGTCTGAAGGGACAAAATTGGCTCTAAGTCCAAAAGACCAGATCAGGCCTGGATCCGATAACCGGTTTCCACCTATCGGAACAGGATCTAGCCCAGCTTGAAGCCCCGGGACGCGGCAAAGGCAACCGCCAGGCCGATCCCGACGCCGACGGCGAGCCGCCACAGTGGCGCGCGCACCAGGCCCTGAACCGGACCGCTGAAGCGTCTCACCCCGGTCACCATGGGCCGGAGCAGATCCTCGCGCTTGCGGAAGACGTAGTAGAGGATGGCGGCGAGATGCAGGACCACCAGGGCCTGGATCAGCCGGAAGGATAGCTCATGCCACTCAGCGATCTGGCGGGCGAGGTCGAAGTCTATGCGGTCGGACAAGGGGCCGCCCTCAAAGCCGTCCTCGTCGATCGCAAAAAGGCCGAGCCCCGCCTGCAGGGCCACCAGCCCCAGGAGGGCGATGACGGACAGGGCACCCAGGGGATTGTGCCCTGCACGCTCGGGGGCGTGCCCCTGGCGGCTGGCGGAAAGATAGGCCCGGATGGCCGAAGGCCCGCGGACAAACTGCGAGAACCTCGCCGTGGATCCCCCGGCAAAGCCCCACCAGACCCGGAAGGCGAGCAGGCCCAGGATGGCGTATCCCGCCCCCCGGTGCAGGGTCATCTGCTCGCCGGCCGTCAGCCAGGCAACCAGGACGAGAATGGCGAGGGCCCAGTGAAAGAGGCGGGTCGGACCGTCCCAGACCGGGGTAGGAGACTCGCTCATGGCGAAAACCTTCTTAGGCGCGCAATCAGTCCTGCTTGAACTTGTCGTGGCAGCCCTTGCAGGTGCCGCCGACCATGCGGATCTGGGCGCGGGCACCCGCCACGTCGCCGGCCCGAGCGAGGGCCTCGAGCTTGGTGATCTCAGGCTCTAGCCGGCTGGCGGCAGCGGCGAAGCCGGCCGGATCGGTCCAGATTTCGGCCTTGGCTTCCGTCTTGACACCGGCCTCGGGGCCAGTCCCCTTGGGAAACCAGGTGCTGATCTTGGGGGCAAAGCCCCGGATGGTCGCGGCGTTGGCGGCGATGGCGGCCATGTCCGGCGTGTCCGCCTTGAGGCCATCGTTCATGGCCTTCATGGCCTTGCCCATACTCTTGAAGTTAGCTTCCCGCGTCTCGATCACCGCCTTCGCGTTGACGGCGGCAAGGGCGGCTCCACCGGCCAGCGCCAGGGCGGCGGCACAAACGGCGGCGGAAAGCAGACGGCGGGACGGGATCATTAGGGAGTCTCCGACTGGGGAATGGTTTTGCTCAACATAGCAGGAACTGCCCTCGCCCGGTCAATTGTAGGCTCAATGACGGACATCGCGCCCGATGAAGGCCCTGCGAAGGGTCAGGATCAAGATGGCGATGTCGAACCCCAGGCTGCGGCGGGCGAGGTACTCGGCATCAAGCTCCACCTTGCGCTCAAGGTCGATGACATCCCGGCCATTGACCTGTGCCCATCCGGTCAGCCCAGGCCGCAGGACCTGAACGCCGGCGCCCGTCCGCAGGGCGATCAGGTCATGCTGTGTGTGCAGGGCGGGCCTTGGGCCAATCAGGCTCATTTTGCCCGCAAGTATGCTCCAGAGCTGGGGAAGCTCGTCGAGGCTGGTCCGGCGAAGCCAACGCCCTGCGGGCGTGATCCACCGGTCCGGATCCTCAAGCGCCTCGGTCGCCACGTCCGGCGCATCGGTGCGCATGGTCCGGAACTTCGGCATCAGGAAGAGCCGGTTGTCCCGCCCGAAGCGGGACGACCAGTGCAGGGCCGGTCCGGGAGAGTCCCGCCTGACCAGGACGGCAAGGACAAGCAGAAGGGGAAGGAGCAGAAACAAGCCTATGCCGGCTCCCGCGACATCAAGGGCGCGCTTGATCATGCAGACCCCCAGAGCCGGGCCCGACCCCCCTCGCCCAGGCGGGAGGCCGTCCACTCGCAGATGGCGGCGAGATCCAGGTCCAGGCCTTCAGGGGCCGCCGCCAGGACCAAAGCGCAGCCGTTCATGCGCATGGGATCCAGGAGGGGCCTCAACCGCACCTCGGCAATGCGGACCGGGCGGATCTCTTCGGCGCGCCGGACGAAGGCGTCGAAGGTCTCCAGGTCCTTGATGGGAAGCCAGATCATGATCGCGGCCCCGGGACAACGCCGGGTGATCGCCTGCAGGGTGGCAATGCACCGGTCATAATCGTCGCCGCGCTCGAAGGGGGGATCGATCAGGACCAGGGCTTGGCCCTCGGGCGGCAGGCTGCGAACGGCACCGTCGTAGCCGTCGGCGGTCTCGACGGACACGGCCCTTGCGCCGGCGAGGGACGCCTTGAGGACCTCGGCTTCGCGGGGATTGAATTCAAATGTGGTGAGCCTGTCCTGCGGGCGGAGCCTCTGCGCCACCAGAAGGGGAGAGCCCGGATAGCGGCGCCCGCCTGCGGCCTGCGAGGCGGCGAGCGCCGCCGCCTTCAGCCGGCCGACCGCTTCGGGGGGTGCCGGATCTTCGAGTAGCCTCGCGATCCCGCGCTCCGCCTCGGCCGACCGGCGCGCCTCCGGGGCGTCGAGGTCGTAGAGGCCGCGCCCACCATGGGTGTCGATCACAGCCAGGGGCGCGGGGTCCGCCTGCAGGCGTCCCAGCAGGGCCAGAAGGGCCGCATGCTTGACGATGTCCGCGAAGTTTCCCGCATGGAAGGCGTGACTGTAGTTCATGGCCATCTAGTGCCACGACTGCGCGCCGTGCCAAAGCCCAAGGCCTCAGCGCCGGAGGGAAACGCCGATCCGCACAAGACGCGGTGCCGCAAGACCGACCGCGCCGTCGCCGCTGACCGCCGCCTGGACGGCCGCATTCGCGAGGTTGTCCACGGCAAGGTAGAGCCGGGTCGCGTCCGATAGCGCCCAGGTGAAGCGGCCATCCAGGGTGAGTGCGGCCTTGAGCCGGCGGGTGTTGAGGTCATCGTCGAACCTTTCGCCCTCATGCCGGACGGACAGTTCGAATCCGGCTTGGGGCCCGACAGTCCAGGCGGCCGAGGCGGTGGCTGTCAGCCGGGCAGTCTGGGCGGGGCGCAGGCCCGTCAGCTGGGGGGCGGAGGTTCCGCCGTCGACCTGGGAGTCGGTCCAGGCGAGCGCGGCCCGCAGGTCCACCGGACCGGCCTTGCCCCGGGTCTCTGCCTCGAGGCCATAGGCGTCAATCCGGCCGGCATTCCGGCGTTGCCGGAGTACCCCACCCGCGGGAATGAACCCCGCGACCGGAAAAGTTCCGGGGCCGACCCCGACCGTGACGTTCGTGATCGGGTCAGAAAGGCGGTTGGCGAAAAGGCTGGCGCTCCAGGTCCAGGCCCCGGCGGCGCCTCCGGCTCCAGCTTCCAGGCCCACCAGTGTCTCGGGCCTTAGGGAAGGATTGGCTTCGGTGACGTCATTCCCGACCCGGAAGGGGCGGTGTAGCTCATTGAGGGTCGGGGGCCGGAAACCGGAATAGGCGGCGGACCGGACCCAAACTGACGGGGTCAAATCCTGGCGGATCCCGGCCCGGAAACTTCCGGTCACGCCCGAGGCGTCGGGAGCTGCCGAGCTCAGGACCAGAGCCCCGGTCGCAAGGTCGCGTTCCCTCCGGACGGCGTCCGTCTGGCTCCAGGCATCAAGGCGGGCCCCCAGGGCGATGACCTGGCCGGGGGCATCATGGCTTGCCTCCAGGTAGACACCCGCAACTGAGGTCCTGCCGCCACTTTCCCGGCCGCGGGTGAAGCCGCCACCCTGGTACCGGAAACGTTCGTGGGCCCGGCCCTCGGCAAGCCGCGCATCTGTACCGAGCTCCCAGGACCAGTCGCCCGACGCGATGCGCCAGGCCGCATTCAGCCCAAAACCGTGGGCCGGCGTCGCGTACTGGTCGGACGCGGGTGTTGTTGTCACCCGGCCGGCGCTGACGCTGGATGAACTGTTCCTGAGGTCGGAGGCCCGGACCCAGCCCTGTACACGCCAGCCAGTGCCCGCGCGTATGTCCGCCAGGGTGCCGTCTGCCGCCACTCCCGAAGATTGGGAGGCGGCACCCGCCAGGCCGGAGTCTCTGGACTCGCGCCAGCCGGACAGCCCTGTGGCCAGGGTGACCGCACCGAGGTCACGGCGAAGTCGTGCCGAGAGCGAATACGCCTCCAGGTCCAGAGGGCGGTCGGCGGCGCCGCGAGATCCGCCCCGGACGGGCGTGAACGCGGGCCCCCGGGTCGCCGAAACTGACGTCAAAAGGCCAGCCACGCCCGCCGCGCCCGCGGCGCGGAACTGTCCATGGTCCCCGGCAGAGAGGTCCAGGCGCAACAGGCCCGCCCGGGGATCAGCCTCCTCCAGGCTGATGACCCCCGTCAGGGCTCCAGCACCCCAGGCGCCCGCGCCGGCGCCCCGGACCAACTCGATCCCGTCCAGGCGTTCGACCGGAATAGCGGACCAGATGACCCAGCCTCCAAAGGGATCGTTGAGCGGGGCACCCTCGAGAAGCACCAGGGACCGACCGGCGCCGGAGGGCGCAATCCCGCGAAGGGATAGTCCCTGTGTGGTGGGATTGGCCGCCTCCGAGCCATTCCGCCGGAATAGGTTCGCGGTGGGAACCGACCTGAGAACCGCATCGGGCCGAGCCCTGCCGTCGAGGTCTGAACCCTCCAGGCGCAAGGGCGCGAAGACCGTGTCCGCAGCCCTCGACGGAAGTCGCACGGGGCGGATTACCAGGACTTCGACTTCAGCGGCAGCCGGCACCGACGGGGGAACTGTTGCAGGAAACATGCGGGCCTGAATACACTCCGACCGGCCGACGGGCGAGGCCCGACACCCGACGACACCGAAAACAGAAACGGCCCCTCCGGATAGCCGGAAGGGCCGTCGCTTTATCTGGGTGCGGGGACAGGATTTGAACCTGTGACCTTCAGGTTATGAGCCTGACGAGCTACCGGGCTGCTCCACCCCGCGGCAAGACCTCGATTGAGGGCAAGAGGGTATCGGAATTGAAGGGTTGACTGTTCATCCGTTCGGCAGACCTGGCGGCGACCTACTCTCCCGCGCCTTAAGACGAAGTACCATCGGCCCAGAGAGGCTTAACGACCGAGTTCGGAATGGGATCGGGTGGGGACCTCTCGGCATAACCACCAGGTCAACGAAACGGATGAAGAGAAGACATCAGGCCGAAACCACGGCCACTAAAGCATTTCATGAGTTCAACTAAGAACGATCAAGCCGATCGAGCGATTAGTACCGGTAAGCTCCATGCGTCGCCGCACTTCCACACCCGGCCTATCAACGTGGTGGTCTACCACGACTCTCGGCGAAGCCTTGTTTTGAGGTTAGTTTCCCGCTTAGATGCTTTCAGCGGTTATCTAGTCCACACTTAGCTACCCTGCTGCGCGGCTGGCGCCACGACAGGTACACCAGAGGTATGTTCAACCCGGTCCTCTCGTACTAGGGTCAACTCCTCTCAAATTTCGACGCCCACGGCAGATAGGGACCAAACTGTCTCGCGACGTTCTGAACCCAGCTCACGTACCACTTTAATTGGCGAACAGCCAAACCCTTGGGACCTGCTCCAGCCCCAGGATG
>CAIZKE010000005.1 GCA_903933475.1 uncultured Alphaproteobacteria bacterium
CTGCACCTTTCTTGTGTTCAATTCCGCCTTCCCAGCTATCGACACAGTATATCTGGATATCAGACTGATTTGACATAGTGCAGGTTTCAATCAACCAGCAAGTCGATCGTCCTTCGAATGATCCAATCTCGAGAATCTTTGTTGGCTTGTTGCTGCTGATTATCTGGCGCCAGACGGGTAAACTGGCTGTCTGGTTGAACCAGTCGTTCGTGAATTCATACTCAGGTCCAGACGGTTGCGCCTGCTCGGTCATGTCTGCACCTCAGGTTGAACGGGTTCCGAGCCGTCAGGGCCCCACATTCTTCGAATAGCTTGAGCCGCCCATTCGGCGCAAATCTGCGGGAGCCTTTGTCATGCGTTTTACACTCGACCCGCCGCCGGGCCTGGCGGCGGATGACACTTCGTTTGCGGCGGCGGGGCGGTGGGCGGACGCCTCGAATGTGCGGTTCTGGCGCGGGCGGGCGCAGGTGATCGGGGGCTGGGAGCGGCTGCACCCGGGCCGGCTGGCCGGGCCCTGCCGGGGGCTGCTGGGCTGGACCGACCTTTCGGGGGGACTGGTCCTGGCCTTTGGCGGACCTTCGCGGCTGGAGATCTGGCGGGGAGGCGAGCTGGCCGACGCGACGCCCGCGGGGCTGGCGCCGGGCGCCGCCGACGGCTCGGGCGGGCGGGGCTATGGCACGGGTGCCTGGGGCGTCGGGGCCTGGTCGGAGCCTTCGGACGGGGCCCTGGCGCCCCGGACCTGGTCGCTGGCGGCCTGGGGCGAGACCCTGCTGGCCGCGCCCCGGGATGGGACCCTTTACCAGTGGTCGCCGGCCAGCGGCGGGGTGGCCCGGCCGGTTGCCGGGGCGCCGGGGCGGATGAGCGCCATGGTGGTCTCGGCCACGGACCAGGTCTTTGCCCTGGGATGCTCGGAGGAGGTTTCGGGCCGGTTCAATCCCCTGTGCATCCGCCACGGAAGCGTGCGGCGGCTGGACCAGTGGACCACGGCGCCGGACACCACGGCGCGGGAGTATGTCCTGCCCGGGGGTGGGCGGATCGTGGGCGGGCGGACCCTTGGGTCGCACCTGCTGGTCTGGACGAGCCACGCCCTGTTCCTGGGGGTGTTCACGGGCAGTCCCGGCCAGCCCTGGCGGTTCGACCGGGTGGGGCAGGCCTGCGGCCTGATCGGGCCGAATGCGGCGACGGTGAGCGGGCTGGAGGCCTTCTGGCTGGGGCCGGACCTGCAGGTCTGGCGCTATGCCCTGGGCGGGGCGCCGGAGCCCCTGTCCTGCCCCCTGAGGGCGGACCTGGCCGCGAACCTGGCGGCGGGGCAGGGGGACAAGGTGTTCGCCTCGACCCTGTCGGCCTTTTCCGAGGTGAGGTTCGACTATCCCGACCAGCGCGACGGGGCCGAGAACAGCCGGTGCCTGGTGCTGTCCCTGGCGGACGGGGCCTGGAGCCGGGGGGCGACCCCGCGGACCGCCATGATCGACGCCGGGCCTGCCGAGCATCCCGTGGCGACGGCGCCGGACGGCTCGATGTTCTGGTGCGAGCGGGGATCGAGCGCGGACGGGGCGCCCTTCGCCTGGTTCCTGGAGAGCGCTGACCAGGTGCTGGACGAGGACCGCACGGCCCTGGTGCGCGGGGTCTGGCCGGACCTGGCCGGGCAGGAGGGGCCGGTGGTGCTGGAGGTCTCGGCCCGGCGAACGCCGCAGGGGCTGGCGCGGCGGGCGCCGGCGGCGGCCCTGGCGCCGGGACAGGCGCGGGCGGACCTGAGGCTGTCGGGACGACTGTTCCGGGTGCGGCTGAGCGGCAATGCCTCGCCCACGGCGGGACGGATCGGGCGGCTGGTGTTTGACCTGGCGCCGGCGGGCGGACGGTGAGGGCCGAGGCGGACGACCGCGAGGCGCTGGCCCTGGCCTTGACGGCCCTGGCGGCAGACGCCGGGCCGGCGGACCTGGCCGGGGCGCTGAGGACGGGCCGGGCGCGGATCTGGATCGGTGAGGGGGCGGTGCTGGCCACGGAGCTGGCACCGGAACCGGAGGGGCCCTGCCTGCACGTCTGGCTGGCGGCCGGGCGGCTGGCGGCGGTGCTGGACCTGAGGCCGGGCCTGGAGGCCTGGGCCCGGGGGGCGGGCTGCGCCCGGATCACCCTGGACGGACGGAGGGGCTGGGCCCGGGTGCTGGCACCCTTTGGATATCGACGGGCGGGACATGAGATCGAACGGAGACTGTGATGGGAAAGAAGAAGACCAAGACCACCGCGACCGAGACCAGCCGGACGGTGACGACGCCGACCCGGCCGGACTGGGTGGACACCCAGGCGCGGGGGCTGAACGCGGCCCTGACCGAATGGGGCCGGCGGGACCCGACGGCCTCGGTGGCCCCGGTCTCGGACCTGGAGCGCCGGGCCTCTGAAGGCGCTGCCGGCCTGGGGCTGGGCGAGGGCTGGAACGCCGGGACGACGGACTGGGCGAACTGGGGGCGGGTGAGCGCCGGACCGTGGGCTATGCCAGGACCTGGGCCTGGGACGGGGACCGGGACCGGGACCGGGACCGGGACTTGGCCTGTGCCTTTGCCTGGGCCTGTGCCTGTGCCTCGGCCTGCACCCGGGCCTGGGCCTTTGCCTGGGCCTGGACCTGGGATCCCGGCCTCCGGGCGATCCTACCCCCTGGGGGCCGACCTGCTGGGCCCCGGTCCCGCGGACCGCGCACCTCCGGCCTTCCCGACTTCGGGGCCTATTCTGGAAGGGACCGGCGAGGCGCCCCAGGCGGCGAGCGTGCTGGACCGGCTGTCGTCCTACATGACGCCCTTCCGCGACCAGGTGCTGGCGGCGGCCATGGACGACTACGACGCCGACGCCGGGCGCCGGAGGGCGGCCCAGGACCTGGAACTGGCCGGACAGGGCGCCTTTGGCGGCTCGGGGGCGGCCCTGACCCGTTCTCTGACCGAGGGGGAACTGGCCCGGGGCCGCAACAGCCGGCTGGCGGGCCTGCTGGACCAGATGTTCACGCAGGGTGCCGGGCTGGCGTCGGGAGATGCGGACCGTCGCCAGCAGGCCTCGACGGCCGCGGCCCAGCTGGCCCAGGCGCGGGACCTCCAGAGGGCCCAGCTGGTCCAGGCGCGGGATCTCGAGCAGGCGCGGCTGGGTCAGGAGTGGGGCCTGGAGACCTCGAGGCTTGGCCAGGCCCGGGACTTCGAGCGCGCGCGACTGGCGCAGGAGGGCGGGCTTGAGACGGCCCGGCTGGACCAGTCCCGCGACCTGGAGGCGGCGCGCCTGTCCCAGGCCCGAGACCTGGAGACGGCCCGCCTGTCCCAGACCCGGGACCTGGAGATGGCTCAGCTCTACCAGTCCCGCGACCTGGAGACGGCGCGCCTGTCCCAGGCCCGTGACCTGGAGATGGCTCAGATGTCCCAGTCCCGCGACCTGGAGACGGCCCGGCTTTCGCAGGCCGCCGAGGCGAGTCGGATTCAGGACGCCCTGGCCCGGGCCCAGCTGGGCCAGGAGGGCGAACTGGCCCGCTCGCGCCTGGGCCTGGACGCGGCGGCCTCGCGCCGGGCCGATGCTGAGATCCAGGCGCGGATCGGGGCGCAGGTGCGGGCGGCGGAGCAGGCCCGGCTGTCGGCACCCGATCAGGCCCTGGCCCGGCGCATCGAGATGTTCTCCGGCCTGCCCCTGGGCCTGTTCCAAGGCAGCGCCACGGACAGCCAGGGCCAGAGGTCGGGGACGGAGACGACGAGCGGGGCGACCCTGGGCGAGATCGCCCAACTGGTGAACAGCCTGACCGGCTCGCCCCTGTCGCGGCTGTTCCAGCCGAAGGGAGGGGCGTGATGGCGGAGACCGGAACCCTGGGCGAGGCCCAGCTCTTCGCCCTGAGGCAGATCAGCGAGAACCTGGCGGCCCAGACCCGGCGGCTGGAGGGGCTGGGCGCCAAGGTGGACGAAGTGCGCGAGCGGCTGGCGCGGCTGGAGGCGCAGGAGGCGGGGGTGCTGGTGGAGGCCGTGCGCCGGGAGCTGAAGTCGGCCCTGGCGCGGATCGACGCCCTGGAGGCCCAGCGCGACCGGGTGGCCGGGGCGGCAGCCTTCTGGACCTGGCTGGGGCGGCATGCGCCCTGGATGGCGGCGGCCCTGGCGGCCTTTGGCGCAGGCCTGGTCTCGCGGGAGGGCGGACGATGAGCGAGCCGGGGCGGCCGCCGGTGGAGATCACCTGGCTGTGGCGGCGGATCTTCACCTACCTGGCCAGCCTGGCGAATGCCGGCCTGCTGGCGGCGGTGATCCTGAAGGTGCGCGACCCGCAGGGGCTGGCCGCCCTGGGCCTGGCCCTGGTGGCGGCCAATGTGGTGCTGGCCACCCTCTACCTGGCCGGGGCGACGGTGACGGACTGGGCGCGGATCGCCGGGGCGGCCCGGGGGCTGCCGAAATCCGGGGAGGGCGGGTCGTGAACGGCATTACCTTCGGCGGGATGGCGGGGCTGAGACTGGTCCTGGGCCTTGCCGCGGCCCTGGTCCTGGCCCTGTCGGCGGCGCGGCTGTGGGAGGCGGGGCGAAGGGCGGGGGCGGCACCCCTGCTGGCCGAGGCCTCCGCCCTGCGCGCCCAGGCGGCCCGCTCGGCCCTGGAGACGGAGGGCGTGCGGGGCCAGCTGGCCCGGGCCGAGGCCGCTTCCCGCGCGGCCCTGAGACTGGAAACCGAGACCCGGGCGCGGATTGACGCCCTCAACCGACTGGAGGATTCCGATGCGCCCCTGGATCCTGACCGCCTGGCTGAGCTTCGCCGGGCTGACCGCGGGCTGTGCGACGCGGCCCCCGGCCTCGCCTGCCGCCCTGCCGCAACTGACGCCCCCACCAGCAGCGGCAGCCCCTTGCGAGGCCTACGTCCTGCCGCCGGGGGCGAGCCTGGCCGACCTTGACGAGGGCTATGTCCGCCGGGGCGCCCAGATTGCCGCCTGCGACGCTGCCCGGCGACTGGCCCTTGAGACCCTGGAGGCCGAACACGCCCTGGAGGCCGAGGCCCTCAGGCAGGCTGGGTCTCGGCCCCGCTGAGGGCTGGGGCGGCGAGGCGGGCGAGGTAGTCGCGGACGTCCTCGGGCCAGGTGGCGGTCTCGCGGCTGAAGGCCACCTGATCGCTCGCGTAGAGGGCGCGGACGGCGGCCTCGGCGCCGGGGGCGTCGCCGGCGAGGGCGTTGAGCACAGCGTAGGTGGCGTCGGCAGCGCGGCGGCGGGCGGCCTCCGGAGATTCTGGGGCGCGGGCAGCGGCCTCGACCAGGCGACGCAGGGCGGCGGAGGCGCCGCCGGGCTGGGCGGAGAGCCAGTCCCAGTGCCGGGGCAGGAGGGTGACCTCCCGGGCCGAGACTCCCAGTTTCGGGCGCCCGCGGCCCGGGCTGGCGGGCACCTCGCGGGGCGGCGCCAGGGACTGGAGGGCGCCGGTGTGGTCGCTGAAGACCAGGGGCTCGACGGAGTCCGAGGACAGGGCCGCGCGGGCGGCGGCGAGGACTGCGGCAAGCTCGCCTGAGGCGATGCGACGGCCGTGGTGGAAGGCTGTGAAGAGGTCCTGGGTCATGACGCCGATCTAGGCGCGCCCGGCCAGGGAGTCAATATTACCCGGATAAAATATGATGGGAGAGGTGGGCTGACCCCCTCACCGGGCTTCGCCCGGAGCTCCCCCTGATGGGGAGCAATTGAGCGCGGTAATTCCTCCCCCCAGGGGGAGGTGGACCGCGCAGCGGGCCGGAGGGGGTCAGCTGAGGGGCCATTGACCC
>CAIZKE010000006.1 GCA_903933475.1 uncultured Alphaproteobacteria bacterium
GGCCTGGGCTAGGTGAGCCACCCGCCCATCGAGAGCCACGCGGTCCTCGACTCGACCAACGCCGAGGCCCGGCGGCGGGCCGAGGCGGGGGACTTCGGGCCGGTCTGGATCCACGCCCTCGAGCAGACGGCCGGCCGCGGCCGGCGCGGCCGGCCCTGGCGGGGCGGCGAGGGCAACCTGGCAGCCACCCTCCTGACCCCGATCGACCAGCTTCCGGGCCAGGCGGCCCAAGTGTCCTTCGTTACCGCCGTCGCCCTCTGCGAGACCGTCAATGCCCTGGCTGGCCCCACAGCTTCGAGGCTCCGCTGGCCCAATGATCTGCAGGTCGCCGGCGGTAAGGCGGCCGGCATTCTCCTGGAGTCCGGGCCAAGGCCGGGAGGCGGCCTCTGGCTGGCGGTTGGGGTCGGTGTCAACCTGGCCCTGGCACCGCCCGCGGACCAGGTCGAGCGTCCGGCCAGCGCCCTTTCGGACATTGCAGGCTTCCAGCCACCGTCCCCCGCCGCCTTTCTTGCCCGCCTCGCCGAGCGTTTCGAGACCTGGCTGCAGGTCTGGTCGCGGGAAGGCTTCACTCCAGTCTCTAAGGCCTGGACCGCTCTGGCAGATGGCCTCGGTGGTCCCTGCACGGCCCGACTTCCCGACCGGACCCTTTCGGGCATTGCAGAAGCCCTGGACGCCGACGGTGCCCTTCGCCTGCGCCTGGACAGCGGCGAGACGGTCCGGATCACCGCAGGCGATGTTTTCTTCGGAGAAACCTGATGCTGCTGGCCATTGAGCAGGGCAACACCAACACCCTCTTTGCGGTACACGACGGAAGCGATTGGGTCGCCCAGTGGCGCACCGCCACCCAGTCCACGCGGACGGCGGACGAGTATGCCGCGTGGATGTTCCAGCTCCTCGCCATGACCGAACTGAAGTTCGAGATGCTGGACGCCTGCATCATCTCCAGCGTTGTGCCCCAGTCGGTCTTCAACCTGCGCAATCTGGCCCGGCGCTACCTGAAGGTGGAGCCCCTGGTGATCGGCGAGAATGTCGACCTTGGCATTCCCGTGCGCCTGGAGAAACCCTCCGAGGCCGGCGCGGACCGGCTGGTCAACGCCATCGGGGCCCACTCGGTCTTCCCCGGGGATCTGATCGTCATCGACTCCGGCACCGCCACCACCTTCGACATCGTCGCCGCCGACGGGGGCTTCGAAGGTGGCGTCATCGCCCCGGGTATCAATCTGTCCATGGAGGCCCTACACGCTGCAGCGGCCAAGCTGCCCCGGGTGGCCATACGCCGGCCGATGAAGACGATCGGCAGGGATACGGTGGGCGCCATGCAGGCTGGCGTCTTCTGGGGCTATATCGCCCTCATCGAGGGGCTTATCGCCCGAATCAAGGCTGAGTGGGGGCGACCCATGACTGTGGTCGCCACCGGAGGGGTGGCCTCCCTCTTCCAGGGGGCCACCGACGCCATCGACCATTTTGACTCCGACCTGACCATCCGGGGCCTGCTGGAAATCCATCGCCGCAATTCAGGAGTCCGCTAAGTGGCAGGCCCGCGCCCCGACGACGAACTCGTTTTCCTGCCCCTTGGCGGGTCCGACGAGATCGGTATGAACTTCAACCTCTACGGCTACGGCCCGCCAGACCGGCGGCGCTGGATCGTGGCGGACCTGGGCGTGACCTTCGGCGGGCAGGACACGCCCGGCGTCGACATCATCCTCCCGGACCCGAGCTGGATCGAGGCGCATGCCGATGACATCCTCGGGATCGTCCTGACCCACGCGCACGAGGATCACATCGGCGCTGTGGCCTGGCTCTGGCCGCGCCTGCGGGCACCGCTCTACGCGACGCCCTTCACCGCCTTCCTCCTGCGCGAGAAGCTGCGGGAGCGGAACCTCGAGGACGAGGTCGAACTCAACATCGTCCCCCTCGGCGGGCACGTGGTCCTCGGGCCCTTCGACGTGGAGATGGTCACCCTGACCCACTCCATCCCCGAGCCCAATGGCCTGGTCATCCGCACGCCCCTAGGGGTGGTTCTGCACACCGGCGACTGGAAGATCGACCCCAACCCCCTGCTGGGCGAGGTCACGGACACTGAGACCCTGCGCCATCTCGGCGACGAGGGCGTCCTGGCTATGATCTGCGATTCCACCAATGTCTTCGTGGAGGGGCGGGCAGGGTCCGAGGCCGACGTTCGGGAAGAACTCGTCAAGGTCATCGCCGCCCAGACTGGCCGGGTTGCCGTAGCCTGCTTCGCCTCCAACGTGGCGCGGATGGAGACCGCCATCGTCGCCGGACGGAGGGCGGGGCGGAAAATCTGCCTGGTGGGGCGTTCCATGATCCGGATGGCCGCCGCTGCGCGCCACGTGGGCATGGACGTGGACTCCCAGGGCTTCATCTCCGAGGCCCAGGCCTCGCACCTGCCGCCCGACCAGGTCCTCCTGCTGTGCACGGGCAGCCAGGGCGAGCCGAGAGCGGCCCTCTCGCGCATCTCCGACGCTTCCCATCCCCACATCCGACTGGGAGCGGGGGATACCGTGATCTTCTCCAGCCGGGTCATCCCCGGAAACGAGATTGCCATCCAGGACATGCAGAACCGGCTCGCCGAGCGCGGGGTCAGGCTCATCACCGACCGGGAGCACCCGGGCATCCATGTGTCCGGCCATCCCTGCAGGGATGAACTGGCCGACATGTACGCCTGGGCCCGGCCCCAGATCTCGATTCCTACCCATGGCGAGCGGCGGCACCTGCTCGAGCACGCCGCCTTCGCCCGCGAACTCCAGGTGCCGCAGACGGTGGCCCTCCGGAATGGCGACATGGTGCGCCTTGCGCCGGGTCGGGCCGAGATCATCGACGAGGTCCCCGCCGGACGCATCTACATCGATGGCGGCTTCCTGACCCCCCAGGATGGCGAGCCCCTGCGCGAGCGGCGCCTTGCCGCCTCCAGCGGCGTCCTCCACGCTGCCCTGGTCATGGACGGCAGGGGCCGCATCGCCTCTGGCCCCCAGGTCCGCGCCGTCGGCCTGCCCGGTGACCCGGAGCGGCCACTGGAGGACCTGCTGGACGACCTGGCTGACGCCGCCGAGGCTGCCGTGCGGCGTCTGGATAGCGAACAGCGCGAGATCGACGCCGAGGTGGAGGCCGCCATCTCCCGGGCCCTCAAAAAGGCCGCCCAGCGCATCTGGGGCCGCCGCCCCCTGGTCCAGACCACCCTCCTGAGGCTCTGAGGCGCAACCCGGCGACTTGCCAGCGGCTCGGCTTTCGCAGACCCTTCCGCCAAGAGCAAAAAGGGGGAGGGGACATGTCGGCCTACAAGGGCGTGCGCATCGCTGATTTCACGCAGGGCGTGGCCGGACCCATGGCCTGCATGCTGCTGGGCGACTTCGAAGCCGAGGTCGTCAAGGTCGAGCCGCCGGGCGGGGACCGGCTGAAGGACCATCCCGGCTATCCGGCCTGGAACCGAAATAAGCGCATCGCCACCCTGGACCTTTCCGACCCGTCGGACCTGGAGCGGGCCCGGGACCTTGCCAGGGCCGCCGACATTGCGGTCTTCGATCACCCTCCGGGGGACCTGGAGGCCCTCGGCCTGGATGCTGCGACCCTTCGGGAGGGCGCGTCGCACCTGATCCACGTCTGGATGCCGCCCTACGGGATCCGAGGCCGGTGGAGCCGCATGGCACCCCGGCACAGCCTGCTGGCCGCCGCCTCCGGCATCGCCTTCCGGCAGGGGGCCTATGGCGACAGCCCCGTCCACATGATCCTGCCCCTGGGCTGGTATGGCCAGGCCGTGATGGGCGCCTCGGCCATGGGGGCAGCCCTCTATGAACGCGGAGCCTCCGGTCAGGGCCAGGCCGTGACCGTCAGCGGCCTGCACGGGGTGTCTGAGGTTGGCGGCGTGGTCATGGTCCTGGACCAGCCCCGCCTTCCGCGCGGTGCCCCCCAGGGGGCCTCGCCCAGCTATCGGCTCTACCAGTGCGGGGACGGCGACTGGTTCTTCATGGCCACCCTCTTCATGCCCTTCTACCGAAAGGCCATCGACGCCCTGGGCCTCGGGGCCCACTGGGAGGTGCTGGCCCTGAACCCCATGCTCGCCCTTGAAGTGCTGGAGGACATCTTCCGCAGCCAGCCCCGGACGCACTGGCTGGGCCTGCTGGGCGACGCCGGTGTGCCCTGCGCGCCGGTCGGCGATCGGACCGCCTGGTTCGCCGGCGAAGCCGTGCGGGATGCGGGTCTCCGGCTGGAGTTCGACGATCCGGTCCGGGGCCGGCTGGCCATGCCCGGGCCGCCCGCCCGGCTTTCGGCGACGCCCGCCTCGGTCCGCTCGCTTCCGGTTCCTGGCTCGCTTCCCGCCTGGATTCCACCTCCGCCCCTAGCCGCCGGACCGGGGGCCAGCCGGCCCCTGGAGGGGGTGCGCGTCCTCGACATGGGATCGGTCATCGCCGGCGCCCTGGCCGGGGCCGTCCTCGCCAACCTCGGCGCCGAGGTCATCAAGATCGAGTCCCCCGAAGGCGATCCCTTCCGCTCCGATGGCGGGCCCTTCCTGGCCTGCAACCGAGGCAAGCGCGGGCTGGGCGTCGACCTGAAGCAGCCCGGGGCAAAGGAAATGTTCCTGGACCTCGTGCGCCAATCCGACGTGGTGCTCGACAATTACCGCTTCGGCGTGCGCAAGCGGCTGGGCGTGGACTACGAGGCCCTGCGCCAGGTCAACCCACGGATCATCTCCTGCTCGGTCAACGCCTACGGCGATGCCGGTCCCCGGGCGCCCCTGCCGGGTTTCGATCCCCTGCTCCAGGCCGAGGGCGGCATGATGGCGGCCCAGGGCGGCGACGCCGAGCCGGTCCTGCACACCATCGCCGTCAATGACGTGGCCACGGCCGGAATTGTCGCCTTCGGCATCATTTCGGCGCTCAATGCCCGTCGCCGGACCGGGGAGGGGCAGGAGGTTATCACCAGCCTGCTGGCCCAGAGCCTGACCTTCCAGCTCGGCGAGGTCGTGACCTGGGAGGGCCAGCCCCCAGCGCCCAGGGGTGGGGTCGACTGCCTCGGGCTCAGCCCGGTCCACCGCTTTTACCAATGCCAGGACGGATGGCTCGCCGTGGCCGCCGAGAGCCTCGCCGAGGCGGAGGCCTTGCTGAACGTCCTGGGACGCCGGCGGATCCCGCGGACGCCCTCTCGGCGCC
>CAIZKE010000007.1 GCA_903933475.1 uncultured Alphaproteobacteria bacterium
CCTCGCCCTCCCGGACCTGGTCGCCCACGGCGGCCGACAGGCCCTCGACCACGCCATCGAAGGGCGCGGTCAGGCCGTGTTCCATCTTCATCGCCTCTATGACCACCAGGACATCGCCCCGGGCGACCCGGGCGCCCTCGGAGACCGGAACGGCGACGACGCGGCCTGGCAGGGGGGCGACGACGGCGCCATCACCGCCCCCGCCCGCACCCACCTCGGGGTCCGGCGGATCGGCGGTGAAGCGGAATGCGGTCCCCGACTCGAAAAGCACCAGGCCTTCGCCGGTATCAAGAAGGTCTGCCTCCACGTCCTCCCCGTCGAGGTGAGCGACCAGGGGCTGACCGTCGCACCAGAGGCGAACGGTCGTCCGGGTTGGCGCGTTGAGGCGGAAGCCCGCCAGTCCCGCTGAGGGGGCGCTGGCGCCTTCCGCGGCCAGGGCCCCCAGGGCCTCGGCGGCGGCCCTGGCGAGGTCGGGCGAGGGCCCGGCGGGCGCTGCCAGCCGGTCCATCCGGGCCTCGATGAAGTCGGTATCGATCCGTCCGGCCAGGAAGTCGGGGTCGTCCAGGCACTTGGCCAGGAAGGCCGCATTGGTCTGAAGCGGCCAGGTCTCGACCCCGGCGCAGGCCTCGGCAAGGGCCTCTGTCGCCCCCTCCCGGGTCGGTGCCCAGGCGATCAGCTTGGCGATGAGGGAGTCGTAATGCGGACCCACCTCGTCCCCGGCCTCGACACCAGAATCAATACGCACGCCCTCGGGCAGGCGAAGGTGCTCCAGCCGGCCTATGGAGGGGATGAAGCCCCGCTCGGGAACCTCTGCGCAGAGCCGCGCCTCCAGGGCCCAGCCGTCCAGGGCGATCTGGTCCTGGGACAGGGGCAGGGGCTCGCCGGCGGCGACCCGGAACTGCCATTCCACCAGGTCCACCCCCGTGACCGCCTCGGTGACGGGATGCTCGACCTGCAGCCGGGTGTTCATCTCCATGAACCAGATTCGATCGGCGCGCAGGCCGTCTCGGGCGTCGGCGATGAACTCCACCGTGCCCGCGCCGACATAGTCCACCGCCCGTGCGGCGGCGAGGGCCGCAGCGCACACCGCTGCGCGCACCTCATCAGTCATGCCCGGGGCGGGGGCCTCCTCGATCACCTTCTGGCGGCGACGCTGCAGGGTGCAGTCGCGCTCGAACAGGTGGACGAGGCCGCCATGGGCATCGCCGAACACCTGGACCTCGATGTGGCGGGGCGCCTCGATGCAGCGTTCCAGCAGGACCCGGTCATCCCCGAAGGCGGCCAGGGCCTCCCGCCGGCAGGCGGCCAGGGCGGCGGCGAAGCTAGTGCCATCGTCCACCCGGCGGATGCCGCGACCCCCGCCCCCTGCCGCCGCCTTGATCAGGACCGGCCAGCCCAGGTCCCGGGCGGCGGCGAGGAGGGTCGCCTCGCGACCGTCATCCCCCTGCCAGCCGGGTGTCACGGGCACGCCAGCGGCGATCATCCGCTCCCGGGCGGAGTCCTTGAGGCCCATGGCCCGGATGGCCTCTGGCGAGGGTCCGATCCAGGTCAGGCCCGCCGCCTGCACCGCCTCGGCGAAGACCGCGGTCTCGGACAGGAAGCCATAGCCCGGATGCACGGCCTCGGCCTCGCTCTCCAGGGCTGCGGCGACGAGGCCGGGAATGAACAGGTAACTCTCCGCCGCTGGCGCCGGGCCGATGCGAACAGCCCGGTCGGCGTCCCGCACATGGGCGGCGTCGAGGTCGGCGTCCGAGCAGACGGCCACCGTCTCGATCCCAAGCCGGCGGGCGGTGCGGAAGATCCGGCGGGCGATCTCGCCCCGGTTGGCGACAAGGACGGAGCGGAACACGGGTTCGGTCAGCCCTGCCCGGCCCAGGAGGGCCGCCGGCGGGCGAGGAAGGCGGCTACGCCCTCGCGGCCCTCTTCGCTGACCCGGGCCTGGGCGATCCGGCGGGCGGTGTCCTCCATGAGGGCGTGGTCGATCTGGCGCCAGGCGACGGCATCCACCAGGGCCTTGGAGGCGGCGATGGCGCCCGGGGCGCAGGCCATGGCCTCACCGGCGATACGGTCGGCGGCGGTGGCAAGGTCGGCGGCGTCCTCGACCAGCTCGGACACCAGGCCCAGGCGCAGGGCCTCGTCGGCGTCGAAGGTTCGGGCGGAGGCGAACAGGCCCCGGGACGCCCGGGGGCCGATGGCCGCCACGACATAGGGGCTGATGGTGGCGGCGATCAGCCCCAGCCGGGCTTCGGAGAAGCCGAACTTCGCCGACCGTTCGGCCACGGCCTGGTCGCAGGCGGCGGCGAGGCCGCAGCCCCCGCCCCAGGCACCGCCCTGCACCAGGGCCACCGTCAGGGCCGGGATGTCCCAGAGGGCCTTGAGCATGCGCGCCAGGCCCATGGCGTCGTCGCGGTTCTCGGCCTCGGTCCAGTGGGCGGCGTCGCGCATCCAGTTCAGGTCGGCCCCGGCGGAAAAGACCTTACCGGCGCCGCGCAGGAAGACCACCCGAACGCCCTCGGCGGCGTGCAGGGTCTCGAAGGTCTCGTGCAGGGCACCGATCAGTTCTGCGTTGAAGCTGTTGCGCGCCTCCGGCCGGTTCAGGGTGACCACGGCCACCCCTTCCTGGGTGGTGTCCAGGTGTACCAGGTCGGAGCTGGCGTCGCTGTCGACGCCCGCGACCAGGGGATCTGCGATCGGGTTGGTCATGAAGGGGCTCCGGGTTCGGGGGACGGTCACATTCGAAAGACGCCGAAGCGCGTCGGCGCGACGGGGGCGTTCAGGGCGGCGGACAGGGACAGGCCCAGGACGTCGCGGGTCTGGGCGGGGTCGATGATCCCGTCGTCCCAGAGGCGGGCGGTGGCGAAGTAGGGATCGCCTTCGGCCTCGTAGCGCTCGCGGACCGGCGCCTTGAAGGCCTCTTCCTCGGCAGTGGGCCAGTCGCCCCCCCGGGCCTCAATTCCGTCCCGGCGGATCGTCGCCAGGACGCTGGCGGCCTGCTCGCCGCCCATGACCGAGATTCGGGCGTTGGGCCAGCTCCAGAGGAAGCGCGGCGAATAGGCCCGGCCGCACATGCCGTAGTTACCCGCCCCGAAGGAACCGCCGATCAGGACGGTTAGCTTGGGCACCTCGGCGCAGGCCACGGCGGTGACCAGCTTGGCACCGTCCCGGGCGATGCCACCGGCCTCGTACCGGCCGCCGACCATGAAGCCCGAGATGTTCTGCAGGAAGAGGAGGGGGATGCCCCTCTGGCAGGCCAGCTCGATGAAGTGGGCGCCCTTGAGCGCGCTCTCCGAGAACAGGATGCCGTTGTTGGCAAGGATGGCCACGGGATAGCCCCATATGCGGGCGAAGCCGCAGACCAGGGTCTGGCCATAGAGGGCCTTGAACTCCTCGAAGACCGAGCCGTCGACGATCCGGGCGATCACCTCGCGCACGTCGTAGGGCGCGCGGACGTCCTGGGGGATGACCCCGTAGATCTCCTCGGGGTCGAACAGGGGCGGGCGGGGATCGGCCAGGACCGGGCCTTCGGGCCGGCGGGTGTTCAGGCCGGCGACGATGCGGCGGACGATGGCCAGGGCGTGCAGGTCGTCCTCGGCGACATGGTCCACAACGCCCGAGCGTCGGCCGTGGACGTCGGCGCCGCCGAGGTCCGAGGCGGAGATGATCTCGCCCGTGGCCGCCTTCACCAGGGGCGGGCCGCCCAGGAAGATGGTGCCCTGGCTCTCCGCCCCGGTCCCGCGGACGATGACAGTCTCGTCGGACATGGCCGGGACGTAGGCACCGCCCGCCGTGCACGAGCCCATGACGCAGGCGATCTGGGCGATCCCCCGGGCGCTCATGCGGGCCTGGTTGAAAAAGATACGCCCGAAATGATCCCGGTCGGGAAAGACCTCGGCCTGGTGCGGCAGGTTGGCCCCGCCGGAGTCCACCAGGTAGACGCAGGGCAGGTTGTTCTGCTCGGCGATCTCCTGTGCCCGCAGGTGCTTCTTCACGGTCAGGGGGAAGTAGGCGCCGCCCTTCACCGTGGCGTCGTTGGCGAGGATCATCACCTCGCGGCCGCTCACCCGGCCGACCCCGGCGATCAGGCCTGCGGCGGGAGCCTCGTCATCGTAGAGGCCGAAGGCCGTCAAGGCACCGATCTCCAGGAAGGGCGCGCCAGGATCCAGCAGGCCCTCGACCCGGTCCCGGGGCAGGAGTTTGCCGCGGGCCTCGTGCCGTCGCCGGCTGTCCTCGGGCCCGCCCGCCGCCGCCAGGGCGGTGCGCTCCCGCAGGCGGGCGACGAGGCCGAGGTTGACCTCCGCATTGGCGCGGAAGGCCGCCGAGGCCGGATCAAGGGCGGACTTCAGGACGGGCATGGACAAGGCATAGCCGGGGGCCGGCCCGGCGGCTAGTCCGTGCTGACCGCAGGTGCGGGCGCGTTTCTCATTGTCGCAGAAGCGGGATAGTCTTCCCCACGTGCCCTCACCGACCGGACCCGCCCTTACCCAGCTCTTCGAGACGGCCCGCCAGACCGGCGCAGGACGATGGTGGTGCCTGCCCGGCGGAAGCGACCTCTTTCGTCCCGGCGAACCCGCGGATGAACTGCATTTTCTCCGGGCCGGGCGGCTGGGCGCCTTCCGCGTCGAGTTCCAGGAAGAGCCGCGCTTCCTGGGTGTCGTCCGCCCTGGCGAGCCGGCCGGTGAAATGAGCCTGATCACCGGCGGCCTGCACTCGGGCCGGCTGACCGCCCTCAGGGATTCCGAAATCGTCTCCGTGGGCCGCGACGCCTTCTTCGAGGCCTGCGACGCCGATCCGGACATCATGGCAGACGTCGCGCGCCAGATGGTTGGCCGCGCCCGGAACGCCGGGCGGACCGCCTCCCTCGTCGAGCCCTCAGTCTTCGGCTTTGTCACTGCCGGGCAGATGGACGGCCTGCGGGAGCTGGTGGAGGCGCTCGCCGCGCGCATCCGGGCGACCGGCTATTCCGTCGCTGTCGCCGGGGTCGAGGCCCAGGACGAGGAGTCCTCCTGGTTTTCGAACCTCGAGCACGGGGTCGACTACGTCCTCTACATGGCCAACCTGGAGGA
>CAIZKE010000008.1 GCA_903933475.1 uncultured Alphaproteobacteria bacterium
ACCGGCCGCTGGTCACGGCGGCAATGAAGGACAGGGGCTTGCCGTCCGGGCCCAGGAACATTTCGGGCGAGGCGCCCATGGGCGCGGTCTCACGGCCGTTGTAGGTGGTGATCTTGCGGGTCTTCGCATCGTAGTAGGTCATGAAGGCCCCGCCGCCGATGCCCGAGCTCTGCGGCTCCACCAGGCCCAGGGCCGACTGCACCGCGACCGCCGCGTCCACCGCCGAGCCGCCGCGCCTCAGGACCGAGACGCCCGCCTCCACCGCCAGGGGATGGGCGGCGGCGACCATGCCGGTCTCCTTGACCTGAGCGGCTGACGCGGCCGCCGGGGCCGTCCCCTCCCGCGCCACGACTGGCGATGCCGGCAGGGCCAGGGCCAGGACGGCGGCGGAGAGAAGGGCCGACTTCAGCAGGGGGAAGGAACGCATGGGAGCCTCACGACGCAGGAACCCTTCGACCTATAGACCCGCCTGCGTGGACAAGGAACGCCATCCGGTGTTCTAGGAGCCCCATGAGCGAAACCGCCCTGAAAAGCGGCGCCGGCCCGGCGCCCGGCCCCCGCAACCACATCACCGACGTGCCCGGCTTGTTGGTGGGCCAGGCGCAGGATACCGCCGCGCGCACCGGGGTGACGGTGATCCTGCCCGATGACCGGGCGGTCTGCGCCGTGGATGTGCGCGGCGGCGGCCCCGGCACCCGGGAGACCGACGCCCTGGCACCTGAGAACCTGGTGGAGGCGGTAGACGCCGTGGTCCTGTCCGGCGGCTCGGTCTGGGGCCTGGCCGCTGCTGATGGCGCCGTGGGCTGGCTGGGCGCCCGGGGCCGGGGCTTTCGCCTCGCCAACCGGCCGGGGGTGCCGCCCTCGCCGGTCGTGCCCGCGGCCATCCTCTTCGACCTCGCCAATGGGGGCGACAAGGCCTGGGGCGAGGATCCGCCCTATCGCGAATTGGGGCGCCGGGCCTGTGCCGCCGCCAGCCTCGATTTCGACCTCGGCACGGCGGGCGCGGGATATGGCGCGGCGGCGGGGGGCCTGAAGGGCGGGACCGGCTCGGCCTCCATCCTCTCCGCGGACGGCGCCGTGGGGGCCCTGGTCTGCGTCAACAGCTGGGGCTCGGTCACGGCCCCGGATGGCCGCACCTTCTGGGCTACCCCCTTCGAGATCGACGGCGAGTTCGGCGCCCTGCCCCTGGACGGCCTGCGCGCCGGCCCCGGCCAGTGGGGCCCGGCCAAGGCCCCGCCCCCGGCGGGCGCCCGCCAGAACACCACCATCGCCTGCGTGGCCACCGACGTGGTCCTCACCCCGGCCCAGGCCAAACGCCTCGCCATCATGGCCCAGGACGGCCTGGCCCGCGCCATCCGCCCCGTCCACGCCCCCTTCGACGGCGACGTGGTCTTCGCCCTCTCCACGGCCCGTCGCCCCCTCGAAGGCGGCGACACGACCCTCGCCCGCCTGGGTGCCCTGGCCGCCGACACCCTGGCCCGCGCCATCGCCCGGGGCGTCTACGAGGCGAGCCCCTGGCCCGACGCCGGCCCCGGCGAAGGCCCCCCCGCCTGGCGCGACCGCCGCTGAACCCCCGAGGAATCTCCCGACCCCCCGCTTGCGCTTTTTCGCCCGTGCGACTAGGTACTGCGCCCTCGCCGCAAGGCGTTGCGCGCCCGTAGCTCAGCTGGATAGAGCATCAGACTACGAATCTGAGGGTCGGACGTTCGAATCGTTCCGGGCGCGCCATTTTCTCTTCTCACCCCTCCCTTAGAAACCGCCAGGTCATCATCAGCCTCGGCACCGCTGACGCGTTCGGCGAAGCCGTGTGCAGCGCCCGCATGTCCATGAGCCAGAGGTCGCCGGGGGTGCCGGTCAGCTCCACCACCTCGATGGGCACGCCGTCGGCCTCGCCCAGGGGGCCGGGGGCGGCGGGGCGGTCGGGGTGGGCGGGGTCCATCAGGCGGGCGAAGGGCGGCAGGGCGCGCAGGCGGGCCTTGATGGCCTTCGACCTCAGTTCGCCCTGGTCATTGAGCAGCCGGTGAGAGCCGGCGGCGACGAGGGTTGCCCCGGCGCCCGGAGCGACGGGCGACAGGAAGGTGAAGACCTGGACCCCGGGGCAGCCGGCCTGAGGCGTGCGGGGGACGTCGGTGTGCCAGAGGATGGCTGGTAGGCTCCAGGCCGGGGCGTTGGGCAGGGTCCAGAGGAGCTGGGGCCGGCTGAGGCCGCCGGCGGTTCCCATCTTCGCCCCTGCCAGCGCATCGAGGCCGGCGATGAGGTCGGCAGGGACCAGGGTCTCCAGCACGGTTGCCAACCGGCGGTCCTTGAAGGCGGCCGGCGCCTTGCCGAGGGCGGGCCAGCGCGGCGTATCGGCGCCCGCCAGGGTCCAGCCCTCGCCCTCGGTCCAGAGCCCCGCGCGCGACAGGATACCAAAGACCGCGCTCCGGGCGGCGGCCGGGCCCGCGGGATCGGCGACGGCGGGAAGGCGCAGGAGGCCCCGGTCGCGGAAGGCGGCGACGTCGGCGTCGGAGATCATGGGGCCGCCGCGCCCGGGGGACGGCGGAAGGTTTCCCTGCACATGGGAAGAGCCTAGAGCCGTCGGGACTGCAGCGCCATCGGGGGGCGAGAGACAGGGACGTGACAGAGGCGCAGGTCCTGGAGGTGCTGGCGGCCTGCGCGGCGCAGGGGCTGCCGGTCTGGGTGGATGGCGGCTGGGCGGTGGATGCGGTCCTCGGTCGCCAGACCCGGCCGCACGAGGACCTCGACCTGGCGGCGCGGGTGGAGGACGGGCCGGCGATGGAGGCCCTGCTGGCCGGCCTCGGCCTGGTCCGGCAGGCGGGCGACGCCGCCTGGAACCCTGTCTACAGGGGCGGCGGGGGCCGGCGCGTCGACCTGCACCTCTTTCGCCTGGACGCGGAGGGCCGCGGGGTGATGGACCCTGACGATCCGGTCGTGGCCTATCCCGCGGGGTCCTTCGACGGTCGTGGCACCATCGCCGGGCGGGCCGTGGACTGCCTGCCCGCCGACATCCTCTGGCGGCTGAAGACCGGCTATCCGCCCCGGGACCGGGACCTTCTGGACCTCGGCGCCCTGGAGGCCGCCTTCGGCTTTTCCCGGGGCCCTTGACGCCCCCAGCCTTGACTCCCCGCCCGTTCCCCCGCGTGATCACTTCTCATCGGGGGGAGACCGACATGACCACCACATCCGCCACTGCGCGTGAGCGCCCTGTCGTCCAGCTGGCCCAGGGCCGGGCCCGGGGGGTGTGGAGCGACGATTCGGCGGGCATCGCCCTCTTCGCCGGCCTGCCCTACGCCCGCCCGCCGGTGGGTGAGCTGCGCTGGCGGCCGCCCCAGGCCCCGCAGGCCTGGGCGGGCGAGCGCGACGCCTCGGCCTTTGGGCCCTGGTGCCCTCAGGCGACGGGCGAGGGCGTCTATGCCGAGGCCCTGGTGGCCGGCCAGGGTTTTGCCCCGGAGGAAACCGCCGCCCGGATCGCCGCCCTGAAGGCTGCGCCGATCCCGCCCATGGACGAGGACTGCCTCTATCTGAATGTCCGCACGCCGATGGACACCTCAGCCCCCGCGCCGGTCATGGTCTGGATCCACGGCGGGGCGCACCAGTCAGGCTCCGGCGCGGGCGACTGGTACCAGTCGGACGGCCTGGTCCGCGAGGGCGTGGTGCTGGTGACGATCAACTACCGGCTCAACCTGTTCGGCTATTTCAGCCATCCCGCCCTGTCGGCGGAGAGCCCCTGGGGGCGGTCTGGCAATTACGGCCTGATGGACATCCTCGCCGCCCTGGAGTGGGTGCGCGACAACATCGCCGCCTTCGGGGGCGATCCGGGCAATGTCACCCTCTTCGGCGAAAGCGCCGGCGGTCAGTCGGTGAGCGAGGTCATGGCCTCGCCCCTGGGCCGGGGCCTGTTCCACCGGGCCATCCTGCAGAGCGGGGTCTATTCCTATATGCACCACGAGGTGGCCGACGCCCCGGGGGCGGACTGGCTGGCCCGGGCGAGCCTCGCCCCTGCCGACGCCGACGCCGCGAGCTTGCGCGCCATCCCGACCGCAGACCTGGTGAAGGCCCTGATGACCGTCATGCCTCCCGCCGGCGGCTTCATGCCCGGGGTGGACGGCCATGTCCTGCCGGCGACGGTCGGACAGGCCATCGTGCGGGGCGAGACGGCCGCCGTGCCCATCATCGCCGGCTACAACGCCGACGAGGGGACCCTGCTGCACGCCTTCATCCAGGGCCCGTCCACCGACCTGCCGGGGATCTCGCTGAACCCCGCCGGCCGGCTGGACGCGATCCGGGCCCACTATGGCGCGGCGGCGGAGGCCCTGATCCGGCTCTATGGCCTGGATACTTCCAGCGAGGCCGTGAAGGGCGATATCGACATGCTGGGGGACGACCTGTTCGGCGTCCACGCCCGGCACCTGGCGCGCCGCCAGACGGAGCAGGGACGAGTGGCCTTCCTCTACTTCTTCAACCGCACCCCGCCGGGGCCCGGGCCGCACGCCGGTGCCTACCATGCGGCCGAGATCCCCTTTGTCTTCGACAGCCTCTCCGACGCCTTCGCCCGCGCGCCGGGGGATGCGGAGCTGACCCGGGTCATGGTCGGCTTCTGGACGAACTTCGCCAGGACGGGGGATCCCAACGGGCCCGGCCTGCCCACCTGGCCAGCCTGGCATGAGGCCGATCCCTGGATGGTGCTGGGTCCGAAACCTGGCGTCGAGACCGGCGTCCGGGCGGAGAAGCTGGACCTGCTGGAAGCGGTGCTGGCGGCACGCATCGGCGGCTGAGCCCCTCGTCCAGACGCCGGATCGCTCTTTTTTCACGCCCTTTTCCCGCAGGCGGGCCGCGCCCGCTCACGG
>CAIZKE010000009.1 GCA_903933475.1 uncultured Alphaproteobacteria bacterium
AGCGAGCGGAGGCTGGTGGGCCCGGCAGGACTCGAACCTGCAACCAGACCGTTATGAGCGGTCGGCTCTAACCATTGAGCTACAGGCCCCCGCGCCGGGTTAGCATGGCGGCTGGCGTGTCGGAAGGCGCCGGGATGTTCAGCATGGGTTCAGGCGGGGGCGCAGAGGGTTGGCGCGGGGATGGGGGCGTCCTAGGCTGAATGCCGAACAAGGAGCGCCGACCCATGAAGACCGCAACCGCCGCCGTCCTCGCCCTCACCCTGGCCCTGCCCCTCCTGGCGGCGCGCCCCGCCCGGGCTGCCGAGGACCCCGCCACCCTGACGCTCTCGGCTGAAGGCGTCAGCCGGCTGGCGCCGGACATGGCGACCCTCTCCCTGGGGGTGATCACCGAGGCGCCCACCGCCGGCGAGGCCTTGAAGCTCAACGCCGAGCGCATGACGAAGGTGATGGCGGCGCTGAAGAAGGCGGGCCTGGCCGAGCGGGACATCCAGACCAGCGGCCTGTCGGTCTCGCCCCAGTACGACTATGCCAACAACAAGCCCCCCGCGCTGAGGGGCTACCAGGCCGCCAACCAGGTGACTGCCACGGTGCGCGACCTGTCCCGCCTGGGGCCGGTGCTGGATGCCACGGTGGGCGCCGGGGCGAACACGGCCGGCCAGGTGAACTTCGGCCTGTCCGATCCCCTGACTGCCCAGAACGCCGCGCGGGAAGCGGCCGTGAAGGCCCTGAAGGCCAAGGCCGACCTCTATGCCCGGGCCACCGGATATTCGGGCGTGCGCCTGACCGCCCTGTCCGAAGGCGGCTTCGTGCCCCAGCCCCGTCCCATGATGAAGGCCTACGCCATGGCCGCGCCCATGGCCGACTCCGCCCCCACCCCCGTCTCGCCGGGCGAGCTGAACGTCAGCATCACGGTGAACGGCGTCTTCGATCTGGTGAAGTAGCATGGACGATGCCCTCACCCACGACTGGCAGTTCCTGAAGGTCGAGGCGGAGGGCCCCACCGTGGTGGTGCGCCTGCACCGCCCCGAGGCCCGCAACGCCCTGAACACCGGCCTGATGGTCGAACTGACCGAGTTTGCCCGGGCCATCCGGCGGCGGACCGACATCTCCACCGTCATCCTGACGGGGTCGGACCGCTATTTCAGCGCCGGCGCGGACCTGGCCGCCCAGGGCGAGCGGCGACGGCCGACCCTCATGGAGACCCGGGAGGCGGTGATGGCCGGCCCGGACATGTGCGAGGCCTGGGAGCAGGTGGAGGCGGTGACCATCGCCGCCATCGAGGGCTATTGCATCGGCGGGGGCTGCGCCCTGGTGGCGGCCTGCGACTTCCGCATCCTGGGCGAGGGCGCCTATCTGCGGCTGCCGGAAATCCCCCTGGGCATCAACATGAGCTGGCGCTCGATCCCGCGCATCCACGCCCTGGTCGGGCCGGCCCGGGCCAAGCAGTTCGTCATGTTCGGCGAGGCGGTGCACGCCGCCGATGCCCTGACCTGGGGCTTCTGCGAGGAAGTGGCCCCCACGGGCGGCGCCCTCGAGGCGGCCCGGGTCTGGGCGGGCAAGGTGGCCGCCCTGCCGCCCCTGCCCGTGCGCATGACCAAGGAGGCGGTGGATGCCCTCGACAAGGCCAACCACCATGCTGCGACCTTCATGGACCGGGACCAGTATCTCCTGACCAGCCGCAGCGCCGACTTCCGCGAGGGCGCGGCGGCCTTCTTCGAGAAGCGCCCGCCGAAGTTCAGCGGGAACTGAGGCGGGGCCGCGGGACGACGCCTCAGTTACCCCCCCGTTAACCCCCTCCGTCG
>CAIZKE010000010.1 GCA_903933475.1 uncultured Alphaproteobacteria bacterium
CCGGGCCGCACGCCGGTGCCTACCATGCGGCCGAGATCCCCTTTGTCTTCGACAGCCTCTCCGACGCCTTCGCCCGCGCGCCGGGGGATGCGGAGCTGACCCGGGTCATGGTCCGCTTCTGGACGAACTTCGCCAGGACCGGGGATCCCAACGGGCCGGGCCTGCCCGACTGGCCGGCCTGGCATGAGGGCGACCCCTGGATGGTCCTCGGCCCGCAATTGGGCGTCGAGACCGGCGTCCGGGCGGAAAAGCTGGGCCTGCTGGAAGCGGTGCTGTTGGCGCGGATCGGCGACTAAACTCGCTGGCTGGACGCCGGATCGCTCTTTTTTCACGCCCTTTTCCCGCAGGCGGGCCGCGCCCGCTCACGGTGGCCGGACGGACGCCCGGCAAAAGCTCCCCAGGAATTGTCGGCGGCTGCGTTCCGCCGGCCGCCACAGGCCGGGGGGCCAGGTCATGACAACGATCCGGATCGAATCATTGACGGCAAAGATCGCCATCTTTCCGAAAGGCGGGCGGATGGTGATCGTCAAGGCGGTGTGCTGGGGACCTGCTGACCTCTGCGCCGTCTCCAGCCTGAAACCGCGGCAGCACATCGCCGCGCCGGCCGACGGACTATGGAACCTCGACCTCGTCACCAACCTGAAGGTCCGGGGTCTTGCGGCCTACGAGCGCCGGGAACTCTTCTTCACGGGCGAGGCGGACTGGTGCCAGGGCGTGCGCCTGCATGGCGAAGGCCTGGTCCTGGAGCACCGACTGGCCCCGCACGAAGTCCTGGACCGACGGCCCTCCGCGCCCCTCGCGGCAAGGCCACTCCCGCCCCAGGCCCGACGGGCGGCGACCTTCCGGTCCCCCTGGCTCGACCCCGACCGTCCGCCGATGATCATACCGGCCGGGCGCCGCGTACCCCGGGTGATGCGGCGCAGCTGGCTGCATCTCCATCCGACGCGGGCTTTGGCTTAAGGCCCCGGAACCTGATCATGCACAAGCTCTCCATCGAGACCGCGACCCTTCGCATCGCCACCTTCGCCACCGGCGAGCGGCTACTCATCCTGAACGCCCTCTGCTTCGGGCCTGCAGGAGCCTGTGAAACCGCCAGGCTGGTCCCGCGCCAGCATGAGACGGCACCCGAGGACGGGCTCTGGGACTTCGACCTGGTCTGTGGGCCCGGTACCGATCCGGCGGGCGCGCCGTCCTGGCGGAACCTGGCCTTCACCGGTGAGGCCAGCTGGTGCGAGGGTGTTCGCCTTCACAGCCCGGGCGGGGTTCTCGAACACAGGCTGCCGCGAAGGGCGTGGATCGGCCCCTCCCCCGCCGCGCCGGGGATGACCGGATCCTCGGCCTCCCGGGTCCAGCCCCTGCGCCAGGAAGCCGTGCACCGGCGCCCTGAATCCCTGCGCCTCTTCCTGGACGCCGTAGCCGGTGCCCTGGTCGCACTTGGGCTGTCGATGCTGCCCCTGGCAGTGCCGGCCGTGGCGGGTGAACCCCAGGCGACCTCCGTAGCGTCCCGGTAACCCACAGGCTCCCCTTGCGCCCAGGAGCGCGTTGGCTTCAGGCTGCCCAAACGCACCGGAGGCGCCCATGACCCGACTCAAGCTGCATGATGAACGCCACAGGGTCACCCGGGTGGGCTGGCTGAGGGCCGCCGTCCTGGGGGCCAATGATGGCATCGTCTCCACCGCCAGCCTGATCGTCGGGGTGGCGGCCGCCTCGTCCGGACGCCCCGAGGTCCTGGTCGCCGGGGTGGCGGGGCTGGTCGCCGGCGCCATGTCCATGGCAGCGGGGGAATATGTCTCTGTGAGCTCACAGTCCGACACCGAGGCCGCAGACCTTGCGCGGGAAAAGGGCGAACTGGCGACCCAGCCGGATTCCGAACTGGAGGAGCTCGCCGGCGTCTACCGCAGCCGGGGCCTCGATGCGGAGACCGCCCGCAAGACGGCCGAGCAGCTCATGGCCCACGACGCCCTGGGTGCCCACGCCCGGGACGAACTCGGCATTTCCGACATCACCACCGCCCGCCCGGTTCAGGCTGCCCTGACCTCGGCCGCCACCTTTACCGCGGGGGCGGCGGCGCCCCTCCTCCTGGCCGCGGTCTCGCCCCTCGGGGCCCTGCCCGCGATCGTCTCGGTGGGATCCCTGGCCGGGCTTGCCGTGCTCGGCGCAGTGGGGGCCCAGGCCGGCGGCGCGCCCCCGCTGAAGGCCTCGGTGCGGGTGACCTTCTGGGGCGCGCTGGCCATGGCCCTGACCGCCGGCATTGGCCGGCTCGTCGGCGCGGCGATCTAGGGCAGACGGTCTCTCTGGAGTCCGTCTGGCCGGTCCTTGCGCAGGATCTTGCGTAAGGGCTGACCCGGGATGATCCCGTCCGGCCCTGGCGTGTTGCCCCGGATACTGCCACCGCAACGCAAACCCTGGCGAGCCTTCGCAAGCGCCATTCGTCTGCCTGCGGATAATGCCGCAGGGCGGATACGAGGATACGGGAGGACTTCCTTAAGCCTGTTTCCTCACCGCCGTTTAAGTGTGTTTCCAAACCGTCGATTAAGGCCGCCGGGGTTACCTCTGTCCCGTCAAGAGACAGGGAACAGGGTTGATGTCACACCACAGCAATTTCCGTGCCAAGGCGAGCCCCCGGGCCGCCGCCACCTACCGGAGTGTGAGCCTGGTTCTCGCTCTCCTGACCTTCATCGTGCTTCTGGCCGGAGCCCCCGCCCAGGCGGCGGCCTTCGCGCCCTTTGCCGGCAACGCGATGCAGACGGCGGGCACCCAAGGCGTCGATCGCCTGTCGAACGAAAACGTGCGGGTCGAGGATCGGCGGATCACCCGCGCTTACCGCAACACGTCCATCTGGCCCGCCCAGAGGGCCACTTCCCGCACGTTCTTCGGAACCCGCCTCGTCCTGGCCCCGCGCCGCATGGCCTCGACCTCGGCTCGCCTTGGTGGCACGGAAACCCGGGTCCTGGTGCCGGTCAGCTGGAGCGGTGCCGATGCGGAGACCGCAGACTCCAATCCCTTCGCCCTGGTTGGCAACCGCAGCGGGTTGGTGAGCGCCACCCAGGCGGAAGTCCGGGGCGGCGAGGTCTGGCTCACCGAACGCGGGGGTGTCGAGGTCGCGGAAGATGGCGGCTCCAGCCGCCGGGCCGCCCCCTGAAAACCGGGAATCGAGCCGCGGCATGCTTTTTTCACGCTCTCCTGACAGCCGCTGACCTCCAACCCTCACGGCCTGCTCACGCCAAGACATGAGGGTGTCCAGGCCCGCCAGATCGGCGGACAGGGAAACAGGAGGCGGGGATATGAATTCCCAAAACACGAAATCGGGCGATTACGCCCACAAGCCCGCGGACTGGCGGACCGGTGTGATCTCAGGTCTCTGGGTCGGCCTGACCTTCATCGGGCTTCTGGCTGGAGCCCCCGCCCGGGCGGGGGCCCTTTCGCCCTTCGCCGGCAAGGCCGCGCAGATGGCGGGGTCCGCAGGGGCCGACCGCCTGCTGAACGGAAGCGTCCGGGCCGAGGACCAGCGGGGCACCCAGGGTGCCGTATCGCACTCGGTCTCAGGAGCCCACCTCGTCCTGGCCCCGCGCCGTCTGGCTTCGACCTCGACTCGCCCGGGCGCCACGGGAACCCGGGTCCTGGTGCAGGTCAGCTGGACCGAAGCCGCAGATCAGACCGCAGACTCCAACCCCTTCGCCCGGGTGGGCAACCGCAGCGGGCTGGCGAGCGCCACCCAGGCGGAAGTCCGGGGCGGCGAGGTCTGGCTCACCGAACGCGGGGGTGTCGAGGTCGCGGAAGATGGCGGCTCCAGCCGCCGGGCCGCCCCCTGAAAACCCGGAGTCGAGCCGCAACACACTTTATTCACCGCGTTCTGAAGGACTTGTTTCACGTTCGTCTGAGAGACTCGGAATTCCACTCCTTATGGCCCGATAACGCCGACGCATGATGGCTTTCGGGCCCGCCCTACCGGCGGACAGGGAATCGGGAGACCGGGATATGAAGTCCCTAGACACGAGTTCGGGTGCTCCCACCCGCAAACACCGGGACCAGAGGACAGGCGCGGTCACAGCGCTCTGGATCAGCCTGCTGGCCATAGGTGTTTTGGCGACGGGACCCCAGGCCGCAGCCGCGCCCCCGCCAGCGATGCCGAAGTCGGCTCCCCTTCCCACCACTCCCTTCGCCTACCCGCCAGCCATGAATTCCGGGGCCATGCTCCGGGCGGTCACCAGCGGTTCCAAGCCTGGCCAGGTCGTCGGGGAAGACCTCTTCGCCCACTCGGGAAACCGGAATGGTCTGACCAGCGCGGTGGGTGTCGAGACCCGGGGCGCAGACCTCTGGCTTGCAGCGCCCGCCTCCGCGCCCGTCCGGGAAGCCCCATTCCCCAACCGAGAGGCGGCGCCTGCCGCTTCCCAAGGATCGCCGTCCCCTATAGCTTCCCGGTGAACCTTCACCACCGGGGATCCCATGACTGTACGCAGCCTCGTCACCCTCGCCTTCCTGGCCCTCTGCCTTCCCGCCCCATTGCGTGCAGCGACCGCTGAGACGCCGCCTGGCCTGACGGCCCGGGATTTTGCCCGGGAGCCCGCGATCCAGGGCCTCTCCATCTCGCCCAGCGGCAAGAACCTCGTCGGCATCGTCTCGCCGGACGGGGACACACCGAGGGCGTTCCAGCGGCCTAGGATTGGCAGCCTCTAGGAAAAGAGGGTGGCGGGACCGGACCTTTCAGACCCCTCGCTGTTGCGCGAAGCCGCCTGGATCGGCGGCGTCGAGCGGACCGGCGAGGCCTGGATTCCCGTGACCAACCCAGCCACGGGGCAGGTCTTGGGGCGGGTTCCCGACCTTGGTGCCGAGGCCGCCCTGGACGCGGTGGCAGCAGCCCGGGGTGCCCTTCCCGGCTGGCGGGGCCTGACGGCCAAGGCGCGGTCGGTCATCCTGCGGCGCTGGTATGACCGGGTCCTGGACGCCCGGTCAGACCTGGCCCGGCTGCTGACGGCCGAACAGGGCAAGCCCCTGGCCGAGGCCGAGGGCGAGATCGCCTATGCCGCCGCCTTTATCGAATGGTTCTCGGAAGAGGCCCGGCGGGCCTATGGCGATGTCATCCCCAGCCACCAGGCTGACCGGCGTCTTCTGGTACTGAAACAGGCGGTCGGGGTGGTCGCCGCTGTCACCCCCTGGAACTTCCCGGCCGCCATGGTCACGCGCAAGGTCGCCCCGGCCCTGGCCGCTGGCTGTACCGTGGTGCTCAAACCCTCGGAGCTGACCCCCTTCACCGCCCTGGCCCTGGCGCGGCTGGCGGCGGAGGCGGGCGTTCCCGACGGGGTCTTCAATGTGGTCACCGGGGCGCCGGCCCCCATCGGCGAGGTCCTGACCGGTTCGCCCGATGTGGCCAAGTTCACCTTCACCGGCTCGACCGCCGTGGGAAAGCGCCTCGCGGCGGCCTGCATGGGCACGGTCAAGCGGGTGTCCCTGGAGCTTGGCGGCAACGCCCCCTTCATCGTCTTCGACGACGCCGACCTCGAGGCGGCTGTCGAGGGCCTCATGGCCTCGAAGTTCCGCAATACCGGCCAGACCTGCGTCTGCGCCAACCGGATCTACGTCCAGTCGGGGATCCATGACGCCTTCGCCCAGGCCCTGACGGCGCGGGCGGAGGCCCTGAGGGTCGGCGACGGCCTGGCGGGCCCCACCGACCAGGGGCCCCTGATCAACGCCGCCGCCCTCGACAAGGTCGAGCGGCACGTGGCCGACGCCCTCGCCGGGGGGGCCCAGGTCCTCACCGGCGCCCGACGGCTGGCCGGCGAGGGCCTCTTCTATGCGCCCACCGTCCTGTCCGGTGTCCGGGGGGACGCCCTGGTCAACCGCGAGGAAACTTTCGGGCCCGTCGCCGGCCTTGTGCGGTTCACGACCGAGGCCGAGGTCCTGTCCCTGGCCAACGCCTCCCGGGCCGGGCTGGCGGCCTATGTCTTCACCCGCGACGCCGCCCGCACCTGGCGGATGAGCGAGGGGATCGAGGCCGGGATGGTCGGGGTCAATACCGGCCTGATCTCCACCGAGGTCGCACCCTTCGGCGGGGTCAAGGAATCCGGCCTGGGCCGCGAGGGCTCGCGCTACGGGCTGGACGAATACCTCGAAACCAAGTTGGTCTGCCTTGCGGTCTGACCGCGTCCGACCGGTCGTGCCAAGGGGAAGGAACCCAACAGGGTGAAGCCAGGGTCCAGGCTCGCAATCTACCATCCGCCAGGAAGGATCGGCCCAAGGGCCAATCCCTTCGGCAAGGATGTGGCGAACCTGCAGCTCTACCGGGCCCTCGCCCGGCATGGCGGCTACGCCCGGGTTGACCTGCTCTCCAACCTGCCCGTCGCCGACGCTGACGTGGCGGAGGACCTCTTCCCGGACGCGCGTCCGCCCTGCCAGGTGGCGGGGGGCAGCATCCTGTCCGTCGAGGCGCCGGCGGAGGGCGGAATCCTCTTCCGGGGTCAGCCCGACCTGGAGACCCTGGCCTGGATCCGCCGCAAGGCGACCGGCGACCGGGGCTACAGCCTGGCGGGGCTGATCCATACCCTGGGGCCGCCGGCCATGCGCCAGATCATCGCCGGGGCCCTGACTTCGCCGGTCCAGCCCTGGGACGCCCTGATCTGCACCTCACCCTCGGTGCGGGACGCCGTGTCGCGCATGTTCGACGGCTGGGGCGACTTCCTGGGCGAGCGTTTTGGCGGCGAGGCCCGGCCCCGGCCCCAGCTGCCGGTCATCCCCCTGGGGGTCCCGGCCCGGGAGATCCGCGAGAAGGCCGACCGCCCGGGTGCCCGGGCCCGGGTCCGCTCGGACCTGGGCATAGAGGCCGACGAGGTCCTGGTGGTCTGGGTCGGCCGCCTGTCCTTCTTCGAGAAGGCCTTTCCCCAGCCCATGTTCCGGGCCGTTGAAGAGGCCGGACAGCTGACAGGCCGGCGTATGCACTTCGCCCTGGCGGGCTGGTTCCCGGGTGGCGATGCCGACCGGGCCCGCTACGAGCAGGCCGCCGCAGCCTACGCCCCCTCCGTCCAGGTGGACTTCCAGGACGGCAACGACCCGGAGGTGGTGGCCGACCTGTGGGCGGCCGGGGACATCTTCCTGTCCCTGGTGGACAACATCCAGGAGACCTTCGGCATCACACCCCTGGAGGCCATGGCGGCTGGCCTGCCGGTGGTCGCCAGCGACTGGGATGGCTATCGCTTCACCGTACGGCATGGCGTTGAGGGTTTCCTGGTCCCGACACTGGGCGGGCCGCCCGGGGCTCTCGGCGAGGCGCTTTCCGCCCGCCACGCCATCGGACTGGATTCCTACCAGAGCTTTGTCGGGGCGGTGGCCCAGCACACCGCCGTCCACGTGGGGCGGGCCGCTGAGGCCATTGCCGAACTGACCCGGAACCCGGAGCTCCGTCGGCGCATGGGCGCGGCGGGCCGGGTGCGGGCCCGGGAAGCCTTTGACTGGCCCGTCGTGGTGCGGCAGCTTACCGGTCTGTTCGAGGAGCTCGAGGCCCTGCGCGCCGCCACACCGGGAGGCGCAGCGAGCCACAGACTGCACCCCCTGCGGGGCGATCCCTTCGCCGACTTCGCCGGCTTCGCCACCCACGAACTGGGCCTGGAGCGCCGCCTACGCCTGCGACCCGGCACGGGGGAGTCCGACCTGGCCCGGTCCGCCAGCGTCGAGCTGGACGGCGCCTTCCGCATGTGGCGGGCGGCGCCCGAGGAGGCCAGCCGGGTGGTGGAGCTTCTGACCGGAGCCGGGGAGCTCAGCGTGCGCGACCTCCTGCTGGCCTTCCCCGCAGAGCGCCGGCGGGCCGTCCAGATGAGCCTGGTCTGGCTGGCCAAGATCGGTGTCGTGGACTGGCTTGCGGCTCAGGCCTGAGCGGGCTCCAGCCACAGCTCGCGAAGGCGGCCAGCGGCGCGATCATCCACCCCCAGACCCGCCAGGTAGGATTCGACCGAGCCCGACCGCTCCCGGATCGCGGCAAAGGCCGCCTCCAGGTAGGCACCCTCCACGCCCAGGAAGGCACGGACCGCTGTCTCCGAGGGCCGGCGGCCCAGGCTTTGCGTCAGGGCTTCGGTGACCTGGGCCAGGCGGGCCTCGATCCGCGCGGCGCGATTGGTCAGCTCGAAGTCCGCCGCGGCGTCCATCGGGTGGACCCCCAGCAGATGGTGGGTGAGGGCAGCGAGCAGGCCGGTCCGGTCCTTGCCGGCCGTGCAATGGATCAGCACCGCCCGGCCCTCGCCCAGGGCCTCGAAATAGCGGCTGAACAGCTCCTGGTGACGGAGCTCGAAGGGGGCGTTCCGATAGTAGTCGAGGAAGAAGGCCCGGGCGCTTTGGGCCGACAGGTCGGTCTCCCTCAGGAAGGCTACGTGGGGCGGCTCGGCCTGATCGCCGTGGTCGCAGTCGATCACCCGGCCAGCGAAGCCCTCGGGCCGGCGGGAGGGCTGGTTCGCCCGCTCCGTGGGGCGGCGGAGGTCCACGACGGCGGACAGGCCGAGGCTGGCGATGCGCGCCAGGTCCGCGTCGGTGGCGCCACCGTGATGGGCCGAGCGCCAGAGCCGACCCCGCACGACCCGAAGGCCGCCGGGCACGGCATAGCCGCCATAGTCGCGGAAGTTCTCGACACCCTCGAGGGGCAGGAGGCGTTCATCGGGGGTCATGAAGGGCCTTGTGGCTTGGGTCGGTGACGGTTTCAGGACGATGGAGCCGGAATTCTGCGAGGAAGGCCTCCACCCCCGGGGCGACGGCGGCCAGGCCCTTGTAGTGCCGGAAGTCCTCGGGCGCCGCCGCCCAGGCCTGGGCGAAGACCGCGGCGGCCTCGGGGTCGGCGGCCAGGGCCCTGAGGGGGGTCAGGTGGATGCGGATGGTGAACAGCAACCCGCCGGTCTGCGGCAGGCGGCGCAGGGTCTGACGCTCGCAGCGGATATAGAGGCCCGCTCCCGGCTGCCGGGGCCTTTGGCGGAGAGCCCGTCGACGGGCCGCTGACGCCTCTGGAGCGTAGAGCCCGCGCCAGGCAACCACCGACCAGTTTCGCCGCTCGACGATGTCATCCACCGGCAAGTGGTCGAAAATCCTCCGTACACGGAATAGGAAGCGCTCGGCGAAACCGGGAACCGGGCCGTGAAGGGCTTCCAGGCCCCTTCCGAGGGCCTCGTCCGCAGTGAAGAAGGATCCGGCGCTTAGGCTGAGGGCCGAGACCGCCCAGTCGTCGGCCCGTCGCTCCATCAGGACCAGGTCGTCCGGGACCCTCCGGGCGGCGGCCAGGAGGGGTGGGCGCAGGTCGGGGCGGGCGCGCAGTCCCAGGGCGCCGGTAACCAGGCCGGCCGCCTCGGCCTGGCCGGGACGCGAGCCCTGCATCTCGCCCCAGACCTTGTCCGGAACGGCGCGAAAGAGGCGGTCCTTGCGCGCCCAGGGACGCGCCTCGCCGCCCTCTAGCCAGGCCTCGGGCGCGATCCGCCGCAGGCCAATGGCGAATCCGGGCGGATCGGCCCAGGGCGGATCGGCCAGGGGCAAATCGGTCAGGGGCGGACCCGACAGGCGGCTGGCGGACGGCGGGGGCATGGGGACAGACACTAGCACCCTGCAGCGTGTTCCCCTCAAGCCGGAAACGCCCTAGCTTCGCAGGCGTCATTTTCGGAGGGAGCAGAATGGGCGTCGAGGCAGTAATCTGGGATTTCGGCGGGGTGTTCACCTCCTCGCCCTTCGAGGCCTTCAATCGGTACGAGGCGGAGAAGGGTCTGCCCCGGGATCTCATCCGGACGGTCAACGCCACCAATCCGGACACCACCGCCTGGGCGCACTTTGAGCGGGCCGAAGTCGATTCGGCGGGCTTCGAC
>CAIZKE010000011.1 GCA_903933475.1 uncultured Alphaproteobacteria bacterium
CCGGTGGCGATGACGATCTCGTCGAAGCCGCCGTTGACCAGGCTGCGGGTGTCGGCCCGGGTGTTGAGCTTCAGGTCGATCTTCAGTACCTCGATCCTCCGGCCGTAGTAGCGGAGGGTCTCGGAGAACTCCTCCTTGCCGGGGACCTTCTTCGCCAGGTTGAACTGTCCGCCGATCTCGCCTGCGGCCTCGAACAGGGTGACCCGATGGCCGCGCTCGGCGGCGACGGTGGCGTAGGCCAGGCCCGCAGGCCCCGCACCGACCACGGCAACGGACCTTGGCGCGGTGGTCTTCTCATAGACCAGCTCGGTCTCGTAGCAGGCCCGGGGATTGACCAGGCAGCTGGTCATCCGCCCGGTGAAGGTGTGGTCCAGACAGGCCTGGTTGCAGGCGATACAGGTGTTGATCTCGTCCTCGCGGCCCTCGGCGGCCTTCTTCACCAGGTCCGGGTCGGCCAGCATGGGCCGGGCCATGGAGACCAGGTCCGCGTCGCCCCGGGCCAGGACTTCCTCGACGACTGAGGGCATGTTGATCCGGTTCGAGGTGATGACTGGCACGCCCACCACTTCGCGCAGGCGGCCAGTGACACTGGTGAAGGCGGCGCGGGGCACCATGGTGGCGATGGTCGGGACCGGCGCCTCGTGCCAGCAGAAGTGGGTGGAGATGATGTTGGCGCCGGCCGTCTCGATGGCCTTCGCCAGGGTGACCACTTCGTCCCAGGACATGCCGCCCTCCAGCATGTCCATGGCGGCGATGCGGAAGATGACGATGAAGTCCCTGGGCACGGCCGCCCGCACCCGGCGCACCACCTCGACGGGGAAGCGCATGCGGTTCTCGAAGGGGCCGCCCCACTGGTCGGTCCGGCGGTTGGTCTTCTCCACCAGGAAGGTCGACAGGAGATAGCCGGCCGAGCCGATGATCTCGACGCCGTCGTATCCGGCCTGGTGGGCGAGGGCCGCGCAGCGGGCGAAGTCGGACAGCTGCTGCTCGATGCCGTCCTCGTCCAGCTCGTTCGGGGTGAAGGCGCCAATGCGCGAGCGCACCGCCGAGGCGGCGACGGCCTCAGGCGTGTGGGCCAGGGGACCTGTGTGCAGGATCTGCATGCAGATCTTCACGTCCGGGTCGGCGGCGTGGACGGCCTCGGTCACCTCCCGGTGGGCCTCGGCTTCCTCGGGGGTGGACAGGCGGGCACCGGGACCCGCGCCGCCGTTGGGCGAGATGCCGCCGGTGATGATCATGCCGACCCCGCCCCGGGCGCGCTCAGCGAAGTAGGCGGCCATGCGCGACAGCCCGCCGGAGGCCTCTTCCAGGCCCGTGTGCATGGAGCCCATGAGCACCCGGTTCTTCAGCTTGGTGAAGCCGAGGTCGAGGGGCGAGAACATCAGCGGATAGCGGCTGGCGGACATGGGTTTCCTCTCCGGACGGTCACCGGCCTCTGGGGGCCGGCGGTTGTTCCTACCATCCGGGAGGCGAGCCCCTCCTGTCAAACATGACCCTGCGTCAGGGGGCCGTCAGAGCCCCACGACGCCTCCATTGGTGCGCACCACCGCGACCACGCCTGAGCGCGGACGACCGCTCCGGACGCCGGACTGGCTCTGGGGCCAGTTGCTGTCCGGTGCATTGGGTGCGCCGTCCTCGCCAGGGTGCTGGATGCCGACGAAGAGGGTCCGTCCGTCGGGCGTGCTGTCCACGCCTGTGATCTCGCAGCCCACCGGGCCGGTGAGGAAGCGCTTGAGCGTGGCGGGCGTGGCGGTGGCGCCGGCGATAGTCGATTGGGTTGCTGTCGCCCCCGAGGCGCTGGTGTTGGTGATGGTCAGCGCCCTTCCGTCACCCACGACGCCGGGAAGCGCCGCCAGCATCTGGTTATTGGTCCGGTCCGTGAAGGCGCCGTCATCGGTCTGTATCCACAGGAGGGGGCGGATCTGCCCTCCAGGGTTCTGCGTCCGGGAGAACCACAGTCCGTCAGGGCTGGAGAAGTCGTTGGAGGCGTCCAGTCCCGAGATGTTGACGTTCGGACCGGCGTCAATGGAGTCCGCACCGAACAGGTAGATGTCCCAGCCAAAAGTCATCGCTGCGTTGTTGTCGCCCGTCTCGCGGAAACGGATGATGTGCCCGTTGGGGTTGCCGGAACTGGAACTGGTGCCGCGCGGAGCCACATAGTGGCGCGGGTTGGCGGCGTTGGTGCCGTTCAGCGGCCGAAGGGTGGCGCTGTTATTGGTAAGGGTCAGGTACACCTCGCCATTGACGGGATTGACGGCGGTCCACTCGGGGCGATCCATCGGCGTCGCCCCGACGGCATCCGCGGCCAGCCGGGTGTTGATCAGGATATCGGCCTGGTCGGCGAAGACGTAAGCCGGAGCGGATCCTAAGGCCGGCCGGGCCGGAACCTGGCCGAAGACCAGCGGCAGCCATGTCCCGGTCCCATCAGCGTTGAAGCGGGCCACATAGAGGGTACCTGCGTCGAGGTACTTGTCCCCCATGGCCAAACGGTCGGTTACCTGAGCGTCACTCGCCTGCCAGACTGCGTTCGAGACGAACTTGTAGAGGTACTCCGATCGGGCGTCGTCGCCCATGTAGACCACCACCTTCTGACCCGGGATCACCCGGCCCTTCCAGGCACCCTCATGGTTGAACCGGCCAAGGGCCGTGCGCTTGCGCGGGGTCGACGCAGGATTGAAGGGGTCCATCTCGACGACCCAGCCAAATTGGTTGGCCTCGTTGCGATAGTCGGCAGCGGCGTTGGCCCCCTTGGCCCGCGCGTCCCAGCGGACGAACATCGGGCCCGTGGGTTGCGCCGACGACCAGCCATAATTGCCCGTGGTGCTGGTCACGCCATACCGGCGCAGTGCCGTCAGTTCGCGGGCGCTACGGGCGGCGTTGTCGGAGCCCACCCCCGAATCGTCCCGCCTGAAATAGCCGCTCCAGTTTTCCTCGCAGGTCAGCAGGGTGCCCCAGGACGTGTACCCATTGGCGCAGTTATTGATCGTTCCGCGGCCTTCGACACCCGATGGGGAGAAGACTGTGACCATCATCTCCGACCCCCGCGCGGGCCCATGTAACGTCATCGGGGTATTGGGCGTGATCATCCGGTTGAAGGGACTTTCCTTCACGTAGGACCAGGTGCGATTGCCGGTTGTGTCCCGCACCTCGACGAAACTCACGCCGTGGGCTTCGATTTCCTTCTGCGCCTCTGCTGCCGGGCGGGCACCGTTAGCGTCGGTGGTCGGGCCATTGGGATGCAGATACTGGACGCTCAGGTTCTCGTGGTTCTGGGCCAGGACGCCTCGGATGGAGCTGTTGTCGTCACGCGTACCGCTCGTGCTCAGCCCGAAGTAGTAAAGGGCGTCGCCATGGTCACCGATGCGCTGCGCGTAGTTCGTGTCGGTCCCGTCGTTCTTGAAGGCAGGGACGGACGCGGCGATGGGGTCTCCAAGCGCGGTCACCACCGAGACGGCGTAGCCCGCAGGGACAGTGACCACATCAGCGAAGTTCTTTGGCACCGCCAGGAAGGTCAATTGCGCCGGGCTGACGGTGACGGTGACTTCGTCCGAGGCCACCGACGTGGTTCCGCTCTCGAAGCGGAAGATCAGGGGCGTTGCCGTGGCGACGGCAGGGGCGATGAAGGTGGCTTTGCCGTTTCCTGCCTGAACCAGGTCAACCTTGGGTCCTGCCACCTGGGTGAACTGACTGAATGGGGCCGTTCCTGCAGGGTCAAATCCGGCGACGACACCCTGGAGGGTGACGAGGTTGCCTGTCGTCGTTGCGGCGTCCTGTCCGGCATTCACCGTGATCGCAGTACCTGCGCCACCGCCATCGTCGTCGGTGCAGGCGGCGAGGAGGCTCGTGCCCAGGAATGCCACTGCACTGGCACGCAATCCGCCGAACAAAGCGGCCCGACGGGAGTACCGAACCTCCACGATCTGGCTGAGCGATAGATTACCCGTCTGGTTGGTGTCGACATCGCCGTCGGAGTAAAACGTATCCCGCTGGACCATTGGAGGCTCCCTAATGTGTTGCCTCCAGACCATGACTTCGCATCATGACCGGACAAGAACAGCCCGATGACGGTTTTCTGTCGTCTTGATGTCACTCCTCGGTCGGGAAGCCGCCTGGCCGGCTTCAGGCGTACTCGAACCAGGCGTGGGAGACGACGGTGCGCTCGCCGACCCGGGCTTCGAAGATCACCCGGCCGGGGCCGTCGTGCCAGGCCAGGACCTTCAGGTCGTCGCCGGGCAGGACCGGAGAGGAGAAGCGCACCTTGATCCTGCGGAACCGGGCGGGGTCGCCGTCGCAGAGGGCCGAGACCAGCAGGTGGGCGCAGTGGCCGAAGGTGCACAGGCCGTGCAGGATCGGTTTGTCGAAGCCGCCGAACCGGGCCGCCTCCGGGTCGATGTGCAGGGGGTTGTAGTCGCCGGACAGGCGATAGATGTCGGCCTGGTTGTCGGGGATGTGCGCACCGGTCTCGATGTCATGCGCCCGGTCGGGGAGGGTCACGGGGGCCGAGAAGGTGGTCCCTGCGCCTTCGAAGGGCTCGATGTCGCCCAGGCGCTCGACGCCCCTGCGGAAGGAGCCCGAGACCATCTTCACGCAGACCTGGCCCTCGGCGTCGCGGACCTCGCTCTCGTATTCGACGAAGCCGGCGCCCTTGCCGCGGGGGTGGACGCCGATCAGGCGCGAGACCACGCTGACCTCGCCGCCGAGGGGAAGCGGACGGACCACCTCCAGGTAGCGCTCGGCGTCGATGGTCAGGGGGCCGGGCGAAGGCGGGATGGCGGCGCGGTCCACGACGGCCCCGGCACCGCCCCAGCGGATGGGGAAGGTCGGGAAGACGGCGAAGTCCTTGTGGCCCTCGAAGATGAACCTCAGGTCCCGGCTATTGATGCCGACGGCGTAGAGCAGGATGTCCCGGCGGTCGTAGGCGATGCGGACCGGTTCGCCCCAGGGGGCGGGGCCGCCGTCCGGCAGGGCGGCCTTGGCGTTGTAGACGGCCATGGGCGTCTCCTTACAGGTGCGGGAAGGCGAGGGGATCCTGGCGCTCGAAGGCCTCCGCGGCGGCCAGGATAAGGTCATCCCGGGAGTGGGCCGAGGCGATCTGCAGGCCGATGGGCGTGCCGATGGAGGACACCCCGCAGGGGACGGTGACCGCCGGGTGCCGGGTCAGGTTGAAGATGGCCGTATTGGTCCAGTAGGGGTTGGGCCGTCCGTCCGGGCCGTCCGGCGTGTTCCGCCCCACCTGCGGGGGCAGGGTCGACATGGTCGGCGACAGGACGAGGTCGTACTCGGCGAAGACCTGGTTCCAGGCGTGGGCCATCTCGCGGCGGCGCACCTGGGAGTCCATGATGGTCTTCACGTCGAGGCCGGCGCCGATCTTGGCCTGCTCGTAGAGGGCTGGGTCGAACTCGTCGTGCCGGGCCTCGGGATAGAGGTGCAGCAGGCGCTGGAGGGCGGCGAACCAGTGGGCGACGAAGATCCGCCCGGTCTCGCCGTTCTCGGTGGGCGGGGTGATGGCAACCACCTCGCAGCCCAGGTCGCGGAACCGCTCGGCCGCCTTCAGCATCGCCGCCTCGACCTCGGGATCGAGGTAGAAGTCGCCAAACTTCAGCACCAGGCCCACCTTCAGCCCCTTCACGCCCCGGTCCAGGGCGACGACGAAGTCGACGTCCGTGGGCGGCAGGGCGAGGGGATCGCGGACGTCTGCGCCCTTCAGCACGTTGAGCATCAGGGCCGCGTCGCGGGCGGTGCGGGTCATGGGACCGGTATTGGCCAGGTCCCCGTGCATGGAGGCGGGCCAGGCGGGGATGCGCCCGTAGGTGGCCTTGAGCCCGACCAGGCCGGTGCAAGCGGCCGGAATCCGGACCGAGCCGCCGCCGTCCGTGCCGATGGACAGGGGCCCGATCCCCGCCGCCACCGCCGCCCCGGCACCGCCGGAGGAGCCCCCGGGGGTCCGCTCGGTATTCCAGGGGTTCCGGGTGATCCCGTTGAGCGGCGAATCCGTCACCCCCTTGAACCCGTATTCCGGGCTGGAGTTGGAGGCGAAGATCACGGTCCCCGCCTCCCGCAACCGGGAGACGGTGGTGGCGTCCTCGGTCTGCGGGGTCTTGTCGGTCAGCTTGCTGGCCATGGTGAGGGGCCAGCCCTTTACCCGGATCAGCTCCTTGATCGAGACCGGGACCCCGTCGATGGGCGACAGGGGCTCGCCCTTCGACCATCGGGCCTCGGAGGCCTTCGCCTGGGCGCGGGCGCCGTCGGCGTCGATCAGGGGCAGGGCGTTGAGCACGGGGTTCAGCCGGGCCGCCTTGTCCAGGACCGCTTCCAGCACCTCGACGGGCGAGGCCTTACGGGCGGCATAGAGGCCCGAAAGTTCGGCGGCTGAGGCTCGGGTCAGGTCCTGGGTCATGGCGGGGGCTCCTGGGTTCGGGTCAGGTCAGACGAAGCTGGCGAGGCGGCCGCGGATGATCTGCTCGGCGTCGGCGATGATCCCGTCGATCAGATCCTTGCAGGTGGGGATGTCGTGGATCAGGCCCGCAACCATGCCGCAGGACCAGGCTCCGGCATCCATGTCGCCATCCTGCATGATGCGCGGATAAACCCCGCCGACCTCATGGATGATGTCCTCGAACTTCAGGTTCGCACCGAGGGCCTTTTCCTTCTCGAGCAGGCGCTGGACGGCGGCGTTGTTCAGCACGCGCTCGGTATTGCGCAGGGGGCGCATGACCAGGCGGGTGTCCAGCTCGGAGGCGTCCACGATGGCCTGCTTGACGTTCTGGTGGACCGGGGCCTCCTGCGTGGCGATGAAGCGCGTGCCCATGTTGATGCCGTCGGCACCGAGGGCCAGGGCGGCCGCAAGCTGCCGGCCGTTGGCCACGCCGCCCGAGGCGACGAAGGGAATCTTCAGTTCCTCGGCCGCCCGGGGCAGGAGGACGAAGTTGGGCACGTCATCCTCGCCCGGATGCCCGCCGCACTCGAAGCCGTCGACGCTGATGGCGTCGCAGCCCACGGCCTCGGCCTTGAGGGAGTGGCGAACCGAGGTGCACTTGTGGATCACCTTGATCCCCGCCGCCTTCAGGCCGGCCATGTACTTCTGGGGGTTGTTGCCGGCGGTCTCGACGATCTTCACGCCATTGTCGATGATGGCCTGGATATAGCCCGGATAGTCTGGCGGGTTGATCGAGGGCAGGAAGGTCAGGTTCACGCCGAAGGGCTTGTCGGTCATCTCCCGGCAGCGGCGGATCTCCTTGCCGAGGTCATCCGGTGTGCGCTGGGTCAGGCCGGTGATGATGCCCAGGCCGCCGGCGTTGGAGACCGCTGCGGCCATCTCTGCCAGGCCCACGAAGTGCATGCCTCCCTGGACGATGGGATGCTCGATGCCGAACAGTTCGGTGATGCGGGTCTTCACGGGGGTGGCCTCCGGGTTTTGAGCGTTACGTATGAAAACTGTGCGGCGCCGGGACCGACAGGGCAAGAGGGCGCTTGGCGCTGGGGCGCGTCAGGGGGGGGCCTCGGCGACTTCCTCGCCGTGGGCATGGGCCCGCAGGGTCTCGGTCCAGATTTCGTGGAACAGGGGGCTGTCCTTCAGGAGGGTGCGCAGGTTGCCTCGCGCCGCGATCCGCCCGCCCTCGACCACCAGGATCTGGTCGGCCCGGCGGTAGGCCTCGAGCCGGTGCGAGACGGCGAGGCAGGTGGGTCTGTCCTGGCCCTGCTCGAAAAGGCGGGTCCAGAAGGCGTGCTCGGTGCGCACGTCCAGGGCGCTGGAGGCGTCGTCGAAGACCAGCAGGTCCGGCCGCCGGGCGAACATCCGTGCCGCCGCCGAGCGCTGGACCTGCCCGCCGGAGAGGGTGACCCCGCGGGTGCCAACCTGGGTGTCCAGGCCTTCGGCCAGTCGGGCGACGTCCTCCTCCATGACCGCCAGGTGGACCGCGCGGTCGAGGTCCTCTCCGGAGAGGTCCAGGCCCATGGCGATGTTGTCGCGCAGGGTTTCGGTGAAGAGGCGCGGGGTCTGTCCGGTGTAGGCGCAGCGTGGCGGCGTCAGGAAGGTGGCGGGGTCGTCGACCCGCTCGCCGTTCCAGAACACCTCGCCCGACTGGGCGGGGAGCAGGCCCAGGAGGCCCCTCAGCAGTGTGGTCTTTCCCGCGCCGACCCGACCTGTGACGATGGTCACCGTGCCCCGCTCCAGGGTGAAGCTGACATCCTCCACCCCATTGCCGTTCCCGCCGTGCCGGCAGGTGAGGCCGCGGACCTCCAGGGTCCGGAGAGGGTCGTGGCGCCCGGTGGGCTCGGGGCCCTGGGGCGTCGCCTCGGTGACCCGCTCGCGGGGGGCGTCGCCGAGCAGCGTCTCGATCCGCATCAGGGCCACGTCGGCGGTGCGCTTGCGTGCCAGCAGCCGGCCGAGCCAGCGGGGCGCCGATGTCGCTGCGCCCACATAGGCCGCGAAGAGGGTGAAGTCGCCCACCGAGAACTCCCCGGCCTTCATGGCACCGGCGGCCAGCAGGAGGATGACCCCGAGGGCCAGGCTGGAGGTCCCCGCCCCGAAGGTATCCAGCAGGGTCACGTAGATCCGATGCCGGACAGCGGTCTCGCGGCGGGTCGTGTTGAGATCCGCCAGCCGGCCGAGGACGCGGTCCTCCGCGCCCGCCACACGGACGGCCTGGACAGCGGTGAAGGTCTCGCCGACGAAGGAGGTGACCCGGGCCTCGGCCTCCCGCGCCACGCGAGAATAGCGGTGGATACCGGCGGTGATCTTCTGGGTGATGAAGACCATCAGGATCATCGGGGCGATGATGGCTAGGGTCACCTGGGCGTTGATGCCCCACATGATGGTCAGGGCCAGGACGGCGAAGATGGCCTGGCCGAAGGTGTCGACCCAGCCGTCCATCAGGGCGATGACCTCGCCCACGTCATCCCGGAACCGGCTCAGCGCCTCGCCCGAGGTACCCGCCGAGGGGCGGGAGCCGCGGGCGAACACGATCCAGCCCATCATGTTGGTGCGGATCATCAGACGTGAGGCCGAGGTGAAGGTCACGAAGGCCCAGACGGAGAAGTAGGAGACCACCAGGGGGGCGACCTGGGCGACGAACCAAAGGCCCACCAGGCTCCAGACGTTGATGCCGGCCCGGGCGTGACCGGAAAGGTTGTCGAAAATCTCCCTCTGCACCAGGCCCCCCAGCAGGGGCAGGGAATAGAAGGCCGCGTAAAGGGCCATGCTGATGCCGAACAGGCCGGGCCGGGCAGCGGCGATCCTCGCCGCCTGTCGGAAGGCGGTCTGGTCCGGCGGCGGAAGCGGCGGCAGCAGGGTGCCGGCCTCGGGCTCGGGGGCGGGACGATCCACCTCGCTCACGTCATCACCTCCTCAAGCCCGGTGCGCAGGAGCCTGGCATAGGCCGAGGTGGGGTCGGCCTCGAGGTCTGTCCGTCGCCCGGTCTCCAGCAGGCGGCCCTGGTCGAGTATGGCGATCCGGTCGGCCCTCTGAACGGTCGACAGCTTGTGGGCGATGATGATGGCGGTGCGCCGACGCCCGGATCCGTCGGTTCCCAGGAGGCGGTCCAGGGCCTGCTCGATCAGCTGGTCGGTGGCCGGGTCGAGGCGCGAGGAGGCCTCGTCCAGGACCACCAGGCCGGGATCCTTCAGGAAGACCCGGGTGAAGGCCAGGAGCTGAGCCTCGCCCGCCGAAAGACCGCCCCCGGCCTTGAGCACAGTGGACAGGCCCTCAGGCTGGCGGGCGAGCCAGTCGCCGAGGCCGAGGTCGGTGAGCACCTCCCGGATCCGTGCATCCGCCACCCCGGGATCGAACAGGGTGGCGTTGTCCCGGATACTGGCGTCGAACAGCTGGACCTCCTGGGTGACCAGGCCGATCCGGCCACGCAACTCGTCCAGGCGCGCGGTGCGGATATCTGTCCCGTCGAGGGTCAGGGCACCCGACTGCGGGTCATAGAGCCGGAAGAGCAGACGGGTCAGGGTGGTCTTGCCGCTGCCGGTGCGGCCAAGGAGGCCAATGACCTCGCCCGCCGGGACCTGCAGGTCGAGGTCGCGGATCACAGGGGTATCGGCGCGGTAGGCGAAGGTCAGGCCCTGGAAGCCGACCTGGGGTGCCTGCATGCGACGGCCCTCCCATCCCGCGCCGGGGCCGTCGGTCAGGGTAGGGGTAATGGCGCGCAGGTCGCCGATCCGCTTCAGGCTGGCCGAGGCCTGCTGGAACTGCTGCAGCTGCTGTCCGATCAGCATGATCGGCATGGCCATCATGCCGGCGTACTGCATGAACATGAAGACCGTGCCGATGGTGGCCTCGCCACGCTGGAACAGCCAGATTCCGAGGGCAAGGGCGAGGCCGAAGCCGATCGAGAACAGGGTGCTGGCGGTCAGGAAGATCCAGTGGCCGCGCCGCGCCGCAGAGACGTTCGACACCAGGAGCTCCTGGTTCACCTGGGCCATGCGCCGCATGACATGGCCACCGCCGCCATTGGCCCGGACGTCGTCGAGGCCGGCGAGGCGCTCTTCCAGGAAGCCGGAGTAGGCCGACCAGGCCTCACGCAGGCGCTCCCACCGCCCCCCAGCAATGCGCCGGATGGCGTGCAGGGCGACACCGGCGACGACGGCGAAGACCGTCAGCAGGGCCCCGATCCGCCAGTCCTGCAGGTAGAGCACCAC
>CAIZKE010000012.1 GCA_903933475.1 uncultured Alphaproteobacteria bacterium
CGGTTCAGGGCGTAGAGCCCCAGGGCATCGGCCGCGTGGCTCGCCCCGTCGTGCAGGGGCCCGGAAAAGGTCTTCAGGGCCGGGCTCCAGCGTTTTCGGTAGGCCCTCAGCCGGTCCAGGCCGGCAGCGCACCTTTGGGCGTCGAAGACCGTCATGGGGATCATCTGGCGCACCGCGTGGACCCGGTCCTCGGGGTCGGCGGCGGGGCAGACCTCCACCGGGCTCACCCCCAGGCCCGCCAGGGTCTCCAGCCGCGAGCGCCCCGCAGCGCCCAGTTCCCGCACCTTCACGTCGTGGGGCAGGTAATGGCGGCCATAGAGGAAGGGCCGGTCGGCCAGGGCTTGGCGGACGATGGCCTGCAGCCCCTCTCCCGAGGTCTCGAAATAGTCGATCACCCGCACCTCGCGGCCGGCCTCCTGCAGGAACCAGATGGCCGTGGCGTCGTCGATCCCCAGGTCCCAGGCCGTGTCCACACGCAGGGAGGGATCGTGCGGCACCGCCGTGATCCGCCCGGCCTTGTCCGCTTCCGCCAGGACCGAGCCGTAATAGGCGCCCGGCGCCGGGGCATCGAAGGCCACCAGGTATTCCGTGGCGAACCGGGCCCGGCCCTCCTCCGCCGATCCGGTCTCCGCCACCAGGTCCGCCTCCTCCCGGGCCAACTGCCCGGCGGTGAAGACGTCGGTATGGGTGGCGGGCGACTTCAGGGTGAACCAGGCCGGATCCCGGCTACGGCTCTCGAAGGCCCGCACCGCGTGGTTGCGGCCCCTTGGCGTCCACAGGAACAGGGCCCAGCCGCCGTTCTCCGCCAGGATCGGCCGCAGGTAGGTCCAGGCCTCAGGCTTGGCCAGGGCCCACTCCGAGAACACCACCCCCAGGGGCGAGGCGCCCACCAGCCGGTCATAGTTGTCCGAGCCCGCCACCTGCCAGACCGACCCGTTCTTCAGCTCGATCCGCATGTCCCCGCCCCGGGTCGAGGCGCGCAGGGCCCTGGGAAAGGCCTCATCGATCCGCCTGCGGCCGGTGTGCGGGTTCACCGCCTCCCAGATCGCCTTTCGGGCGTGGGCGGTCTCCGGCAGCATGTGCCAGTAGACGCCGGGGCGGGTGACCATCCGGCTCGCGGTCCAGTGCAGGGCCACCTCGTCCTTGCCCCAGCGGCGGTGGGCGGCAACGTCGGCCCTCAGGCCCCCCGCCTGCAGATAGCGCCACAGGTCCAGCTGGTAGGGACGCGGTGTCCAGGTCGTGGGAATCTTCATCAGAACTCCGCTGCCTCCACCACCAGGCCGGCGGGCCAGCCCTCGGTCTCGGCGGGCGCAGGCCGGCCGGGGACCTCCGGGGTCTGGCGGGCCAGGCGCGCGGCCAGCCACTGCCGGGCAGCGATGCGCATGCGTGAGATCTGCAGGGTCTCGGGGCTGGCCGCATCGGCGATGGCCGTCACCTGATCGGCCAGCCGCCGGGACTGGGCGTCCAGGGCCGCGGCCAGCATGGCGGCGAACTCAGGCCGCCGGTGGGTCCACCATTGCAGGGTCGCCAGGGAGGGCATGCCCTCCTGGTCGCAGGCCTCGCTCACCATGGCCCCGTCAGCCACCCGGCGGCAGAACTCGGCGGCCCGGGTCAGGCCGTAGCGCTGGGGGGAGACCCCCGCCGCGCAGGCGAGGCCGAACAGGGCGGCAAAGTCCGGCCGGGTGTCCAGCCAGGTCCTCAGGTCACTTTGCCGCACCTGCAGGGGCGACTTGCGCAGGGAGCGGGGCGAGGCGCCCGCCGCCGTGCGGTCACAGATGTCCAGGCCGAGCGCGTGGGAATAGCCTCCCGGCGCGCCGGCGTCCTTCGCCGTCGTTGGGGTCATGGGGTCGCAGGGGTCCGGGGATCAGGGGCCCGGGCCGCAGGCGCGGCTCCGGATCAGGCCTGCATCCTAGCCCCGGCTCCGCGCACGACCAAAAAATAGCGAGAAGGATTTCGCCCCGTCAGTGCGCCTGCAGGCTGGCTCGGGCATCTTCCCGACGGGCCTTGCCGCGCACGGCGCCCACGTCGGCAGTCTGCACCGGCTTGGCCTTGTTGCCCCAGCTGCCCCGGACGTAGGTCAGGGCGGCGGCGACCTCGTCGTCATCCATCTCGCCCTGGAAGGCCGGCATGCCGCCCCGGCCCTCCAGCACGATCCGGGACGTGGCCTTGGGGTCTCCCGTCACCACCTTGCTGCCCACCAGGGTCGGGAAGGCTCCGGGCACGCCGACGCCGTTCGGCCGATGGCAGGCGGCGCAGTTCTCCACGTAGAGCGTACGCCCGTCCGCGGCCTGTGCCCCTCCCGCCGTCAGGGCCAGCAGCAGGGCACTGCTGGCGATCCATGAGGTGCGGATCATGCCTTTCCTCCTTCTGCCTGAATGCGCGCGTGCAGCTTGGTGATCTGCTGCCAGGCGCTCTCGATCCCGCCTGCCTGCCAGCCGGTCAGGTAGCTCAGGTGCTCGCCGGCCAGGTAGAGCCGGCCGTCCGGCTCGCACAGGACGGGATAGGCGCTCACCCGCGCCTCGTCGCTCCACTGGGCCCAGCCGCCCAGGTTGTGCTCGATCCGGTGCCAGGCCGCCGAGAATGATGACTCGATGTTGTCGGAATAGCCGGGGAAGACCCGGTCGCCCGCCCGGCTCGCCAGGGCCTGGCGCTCAGCTGGGGACAGGGCGCTGACCTTCGCCGCCTGGGCGCCGAACTGGTAGTAGCCCTGGATCACGCCCTTGCGGCCCTGCCAGCCTGTCGAGGGCAGGGTCATGGTCAGGATCTCCGGATCGTCAAAATAGACGTGGCCCCCGTAGATGCTGTGGTCCTCTTCCCAGAACCGCCGCTTCATCTGCAGGCCGATCTTGCCGACCAGGGCGTAGGACACCGCCCCGATCGCCGCCTTGAAGGGCTTGGAGGCCTGGATATCCATCTGCCTCAGGACCGACAGGGGGATGGTACACAGGCAGTAATCGGCCTTCAGCTTGCCCGTCTGGCCGTCAGGACCGGCGTAGGTGATCTCCACCCCCTTGTCCGATTGCCTCAGGGTCTTCACCACGGTCGAGTAGCGGATCAGATTGCCGACCTTGGCCTCGAAGCCCTTGGCGATCTGGTCCATGCCGCCCACCGGCTGGAACATGGTCCTCTGCTGCTCGAATCCGGCCACCGACCGGACCGTCTTCCAGGCACCCGAGTTCAGCACGTCCTGGAAGGCGTAGGGGGTCGAGGCCTTGCCCGGCCCCGGAGAAACCCCCGCGCCCGGCAGGACGTCATAGCCGCGCCCGTCCGTCCCACGGTAGGCGAGGTCGGAGTCCAGGTAGCCCTCGTTCACCAGGTAGGCCAGGAATCGCTCGCGGTCCTCGGCCGACATGGACTGGTCCAGGGCACCCTGCTTCACCGACTTGGCCAGGACTTCCGCCGCACCGCCGCGGATGTCGGCGGCGACCTGTCCCTTGCGCAGGGGCTTGCCCGCCAGAGGGCCCTTTCCCTTTCCATACATGACGTAGGAGGCGTCGTTGTCGTTCACGAACACCTCGAGGGGGATATTGAATTCCTTCGTGTAATGCAGGGTCGAATGATGGTGGTAGGGGATCCGCCAGGGCCCGTGGTTGATGTAGTGGCCGTCGTCAAAGTCACAGGTCTGGGTCTCGCCGCCGAGTTCAGTCAGGGTGAAACCTTTGCGGGCCGTCTGGCAGCGACCGCCGGCGAAGCTGCGGGCCTCCAGCACCGTCACGTCGTAACCCGCCCTACTCAGCTCGTAGGCCGCGGTCAGGCCAGCGACGCCTGCGCCCAGGATGACGATCTTGCGCCCACCCCCGCCAGACAGGGCGGGCGGGCCCGCCGTCGCCGACTCGATGCCGAGGCCCAGGGCCGACATACCCCCGAGCAAGAGTGCCGAACCGCCCATGCCGCCCAGGCTTTCCAGAAACCGACGCCGTGACAGGCCCGGGGGGCTGCCTTCCAATCCGGCTGTCATGCCGTTCTCCTGACTCAGATGAAGCTGATCTGAAAAAGACTGGCCCTCAGGGCGCCTTGGCGGCCTGGACCTCGATCTCAGACAGCATCCCGGGTGCCACCAGGGCGGCCACCTGCACCGTCACCCGGGCAGGCTTGTTGGGCTGGGCAGCTGTGCCGAAGAAGGTCTTGTAGGCCTCCATCATGCCGGCGAAATCCATCTGGCCGCCCTTGGCCGGGTCCCCGACCAGGTAGACGCGCATCATCACCACGTCGCCCATGTCCATGCCCTGAGAGACCAGGATGTCGCGGATCTTGCCCAGGACGCTCAGGGTCTGGGTCTTGGTGTCCCCGAACTCCGCCGGCGGCCCGGGCTTGACCGGGGTGGGCGTCTGGCCGCTGACGTAAAGCGTCCTGTAACCGGCAGGAACGGCCGTCGCCGAGGCGATCGCCGAGGTCGGGGCGCCCAACCGGACCACCTGGGCGTGGGCGGGGCTGGCCAGACCGGCGCCGGTCGCCAGTCCCAATGCAAGCCCTGCGAGGATCGCCGCGCCTGAAGCGATATTGCTGTTCGTCTTCATGAGTCCCTGCTCCGCCTGACGCCGCCGCAACCGACGACCCGTTGACGCTGGCACAGGCGTTTCCACGGGCAAGCGGATGCCAAACCAAAACCTGAAGACAGCTCTATCCGCATCTTTTTTGAGCATGTTGCGACTGCGAAATAATCATCGCCGTCCGGTCGCGGGATATATTACTGACAGGGTAGTCAAAACCTCAGGTATTGCCCGGATTCAAAGCAGATTTTGCCGAGAGATTTACAGCGATGTTCGGATTTCCGGCAGTTTTCGGATTCTGCTGCATCGCAATATCGAATTGTCACCTCACCGCGAAATCCGGGGTTTGCTCGCCCTGCGCCCCGGGGGTTCGGAGCGACGGAACGCCGGCTCGACCGGCCCGCTTTCCGGCCCTCGGGTGCCGCCCCCCCTGGGGGCAGGGTCTCCGGCACCTGGGCCGGACTGGAAATGGGGAAAAACATGACTCTTACGATGAGACGCCGCCTGCAAACCGGCGCTTCCGCCCTGGCCCTCGCCTTATTATCAGCGAGCGCTGTTCATGCCGAAGTTGCCGCCGATGGTGCCAGCGCCGTCGAGGAGGTGATCGTTACCGGGACCCGCCAGACAGGCCTCCGGGTCGTGGACAGCGCAGCGCCGATCCAGGTCGTCGACTCCGAGTCGCTGCTGCGGTCCGGCCAGACGGACCTGCGCCTCGGCCTGAGTAATATCGTGCCGTCCTACACGGCCCAGGCCTTTGGTGGTGATACCGCCAACCTCACCCTCTCTGCCAAGCTCCGGGGGCTCAGCCCCAACCAGGCCCTCGTCCTGGTCAATGGCAAGCGCAGGCACACCACCGCCAACCTGGCCGTCCTTGGCGGTGCCTACCAGGGCGCGGCGGCTGCAGACCTCAGCTTCATCCCGGTCAGCTCCATCGCCCGGGTCGAGGTGCTGACCGACGGTGCCGCCGCCCAGTACGGCACTGACGCCATCGCCGGGGTCATCAACATCATCCAGAAGACAAATACCGAGGGCGGCTCCATCGGCCTGACCGGCGGCCAGTATATCGATGGCGGTGGCGAGACTGCGGCCCTGTCGCTGAACGTCGGCCTCGCCCCCTTCGAAGGTGCCTATCTGAACCTGACGGCGGACACCAAGTATCACGGCTTTTCCATGCGCGGCCTGCCAGACCAGCGGGTCTTCAACCCGGCCAGCCCCGGCTACACCGCGGCCCGCAACGCCGTGGAGAGCAAGATCCCCGGCTATCCCTACCTCAACCTGATCTCGGGGGACGCCGAGTACCGCCTGACCAACTTCGCTTTCACTGGCGGAGCCGAGCTTCCAGGAGGGGCCGAGCTCTACACATTCGGTGGCTACGGCCGCAAGGACGCCTCTGCCTACGAGAACTACCGTCGCTACTTCCGGGTGGCCGGTAAGATGGCGGGCGACCAGCCCTTCCCCAAGGGCTTTAGTCCGCGCGAGCGGATCATCGAGGATGACTACGCCTTTACCCTCGGCCTGAAGGGCGAGGTCGCTGGCTGGAATGTCGACTTCGCCTCCACCTGGGGCATGGACGACGTCGAGGTCCGGGTCGAGGATTCGGCCAACGCCAGCCTGTATGCCGACACCTCCACCACCACGGCCAAGGGCTTCACCCCCACCTCCTTCCATGCCGGGACCTGGACCACCACCCAGTGGACCAACAATCTCGACATCGCCAAGGAGTTCGACTTCGGCCTGGCCGACCCCGTCAACCTCGCCTTCGGCCTCGAGCAGCGCTCGGAGTCCTACGAGATCGGCAAGGGCGACTCGGCGTCGACCTACAAGGAAGGCTCCCAGTCCTATCCGGGCTTCTCGGCCACAGACGCCGGCAAGCACAGCCGGAACTCCTGGGCCATCTACGGCGACGTCGCGGTCCAGCCGGTCACGCCCTGGAAGATCGACCTCGCCCTGCGGTTCGAGCACTACAGCGACTTCGGTGACACAACGATCGCCAAGCTGACCACCCGCTACGACTTCAGCGACGCCATCGCCGTGCGCGGCACGATCAGCACGGGCTTCCGGGCGCCGACCCTGGCGGAGGCCTACTACTCGGCCACCAACGTCTCGCCGACCAGCGCCTTCGTCCAGCTGGCGCCCAACTCCTCGGCGGCCCGCCTGCTTCAGATCGACACGCTGAAGCCCGAGGAGTCCATCAACTACAGTGTGGGCCTGGTGGCGCGTCCCCTCCCGTCCCTGACCATCACCCTCGATGCCTACCAGATCGAGCTTTCGGACCGGATCTTCGGCTCCTCCTCTATCTACGGGCTGCGGAACGGGGTGGTCGCCTCTTCGGCGGTGACGGCGGCGATCATCGCCAATGGCAATGTCCTTGACCCGACGGTCACCAACACAGGCGTCAACATCTTCTCGAACGGGCTGGATACCCAGACCCGCGGCGTGGACCTCGTCGTCTCCTACCCGACCGACCTGGGCGAGTTCGGCCGGATCAACTGGACCCTAAGCGGCAACATCACCGACTCGGAGGTGACCAAGGTCAAGTCGCCGCCGCCACCGATCACCACGCCCTCGGTCCCCTACCCGGCGGGACAGGCCATGTTCGACAAGAACGCCCAGTCCCTCCTCGAGACGGCGGCGCCCGAGTACAAAGTCGGCATAACCGGGCTCTACACCCTGGGCATGTTCACCGTGTCCCTGACCGAGACCTTCTACGGCAAATCCTCGATCTTCTCGGACCCGGGCACGGGTCCCCTGCAGACGGTCAGCCTCAAGCCGGCGGCCATCACCGACCTGGAGGCCTCGGTCAAGCTGCCGGGGGGCGTGGTCCTGGCGATCGGGGCGAACAACCTGTTCAACCACTATCCCGACAAGTTGACCTCAGCCTTCCAGACCGCCTGTATCGCCAGCGGCGGCGGGTGCGTGACCCAGTATCCTGCCATCTCTCCCTACGGGATCAATGGCGGCTACTACTATGCGCGACTGACCTGGAGCTTCTGAGTCCCTCTCCGGGTCGAGTGCACACGACGCCCGGCGGCCTGACCCGCCGGGCGTCGCTTTACGTCGACACGCCGCATTGCGCAGCGTGGGCCACCACGCCATAGAGAAACCCGTGGAGCCGCTGGCGGAGGGTGCCGGCCGCCCCGGGGGGAAATGCAATGGACTTGAACCTGAAGACCTTCCTGCGTGCGGCGGCAGGTCCCGCGGCAGCGCTGGCGACCCTGGTCCTGGGCGCAGCGCCCGCTTCGGCAGAGACGGGGCGGACGGTCAACACCCGCAGCGGTCCCGTCCAGGCGACCGTCAGGAGCGACATGCTCTCCTGGTACGCCATTCCCTTCGCAGCGCCCCCGGTTGGAGACCTGCGCTGGCGTGCGCCCCAGCCGGCGGCGTCGTGGAAGACCCCCATCGCCGCCAGCAAGACCGCCGCCCCCTGCCTCCAGACCGGGCCGGAAAGCCCGTTCCGGGCCCGGGCCGAGAGCGAAGACTGCCTCTACCTCGACGTCCATGCGCCGGCGGGCAAGGGCCCCTATCCCGTCATGGTCTGGATCCACGGCGGTGCCTTCACCACCGGCGACGCCTCGACCTATGCGGAAGCCGGCCCCCTCGTTTCCCGGGGCGTGATCGTTGTCGCCATCCACTACCGGCTCGGGGCCATGGGCTTCCTGGCCCACCCCGCCCTGCGCGATTCCAACGGCTCGGCCGGCGACTACGGGATCATGGATCAGCAGGCCGCCCTGAAATGGGTGCGCGCCAACATCTCCCGGTTCGGCGGCGACGCCCGCAATGTGACTATCTTTGGCGAGTCCGCCGGAGGGTTCAGCGTCCTCACCCACCTCGCCTCCCCCCTCTCCAAGGGTTTGTTCGACAAGGCCATCATCCAAAGCGGCGGCTACGGCGTCGCCGAACAGCTGACCCAGGACCAGATGGAGGCGAAGAGCGCCCTGGCCCTCAAGGCCGCCTCTTCCGGCCAGGACCTCGGCGCCGCGTGCAAGGGCGAGGACATGACGGCGGCCTGCCTGCGCAGCCTGCCCGACGCCCTGGTGCGCGGAAAGCTGATGACCGCCTACGGCAATGCGGTTGGCAACCTCGTCCCTTCGGTCGACGGCAGGGTGCTTCCCAAGACCATCCAGTCGATCTTCGCGGCCGGCGGGAACCACCGCGTTCCGGTGATCAACGGCTCCAACGAGGACGAGAACCGGCTCTTCCTGGCCCTGAACGAGCTGGGTGCCCGGTTCACGGCCAAGCCCCCCAATTTCGACCCGGCCGACCGGTCTTTCCTCATGACCCCGGCGGCCTATGTCGCCGCCGCGAAGGCCGTTGAGACCGATCAGGGCGTCCCCGCCGCCGACCTGACCGAGCGCTACTATCCCCTCAGCCGTTTCGGCGACGATCCGGTCCTCCAGCCAAGCTTCGCCGCCGCGGCGGCGGCCACTGACAGCACCTTCTCGTGCAATGGCGTCAACATCTCGGCGCGGATCGCCGCCCAGAAGTCGCCGGTCTGGATGTACGAATTCCGCGACCAGACCGCCGTGCCCATCGTCGGTGCCTTCGGCGGGCGCTATGTCCTGAGCCTGCCCCAGGGGGCCGCCCACGCCTTCGAGCTTCCCTATCTCTTCGGGATGGCCTCCGCCGCCCAGGACGCCCAGCACAAGGCCCTGCAGGCGACCATGTCCACCTACTGGACCAATTTCGCCCGGTCGGGAGATCCGAACGGCGGGGGTGCCCCCGCATGGGCAGACTTCGCCCGCGGGAATGTCCAGGCCCTGGATGTGGCCAGCGGCGGCGGCGTCGCCCCCATGTCGGCCGACGCCTTCCGCGACCAGCACCACTGCCGCACGGCCTGGTCGGCCCTGACCTTCTAGGTCCCGCCTCCGGGAGGAGGCGGGGATCAGCTACGAGGCCTTTGACCCCCTCACCGGCCTACGGCCGGAGCTCCCCCTTGGGGGAGCTATTAGAGCGCTTAATTCCTCCCCCCAGGGGGAGGTGGCGCGCGAAGCGCGGCGGAGGGGGTCAATCCACCTCGCCGCCGCCCTCTACTCCCGCAGCAGAAGGTCCAGGGCGATGGCGAGGACGGCCTCCAGCCGCCCCGCCTCCCGGTCCCCGCCCGCCGCCTCCCGCGGGGTGAGTTCCTGCCCGCAGATCCGGTCACAGGCGCCGACCAGGGTCGGGTGGTCGGCCAGCCTCCGGCGCAGGCCCGCCAAATGACGACGTGCCCGCAGGCGGGCCTCCGCCGCCGAGAGGCCCGCGCCGGGATCGGGCGGGAGCCGGCCCTGCACGAAGGGTTCTGCCGCCCGCGCCAGGGGCGACGGCAGGCCGCCCTCCGACTGTGACCGCCGCCACACCGATCCGTAGGCCTCGCCGGCCGCCCTCTGGCTTCGGCTGATCCGGCCCCGGCGGGACAGGTGCTCAAGCCCGGACAAGCGCCGGACCGGAGGCCGGGCCGGCCGTTCGCTGGCGCTGGCGCTGGGAATTCTCGTCATGGGGACCTCCTGGGCGATACGACCGCGTCCGCGATCCGGTACACGGCCTCGCCGGCGCCGGCGGGACCTTCGATGAGGGCGAGGCCGGCCGCCGCGTGGGCCATCAATGCCCGCAGGAACAGCGGCCTGTGGGCTGGCTCCCGGCGACGAAGGCCCTCGACCACCAGGTCGGCCGCTTCAAGGGGCGCGGCACTCAACGGCCTGCGCGCCTGTGGACCTCAGGCGGCCTGAGGGGCAGGCAGACAGCCACGCCATCCCGGCCGACCCGGCGCTCGGACAGGGCCCAGAAGCCCCCTGCCGCCATCACCGCCCGGACATGTCGGTCGTGGTGGGCGAACTTGGGTAACTGGCGGTCGCCCTCGCCCCGGGCGGCGCGGGCCCGGAAGACGCGTTCAAGCCTTCGGGCCTGGCCGGGACGGAGGTCGAGTTCGGCGCGGGCGCGCTCGGGGTGCGTCCCACTCTGACGCAGGGCGACGTAAGTCTGGATGTCGCCGGGTTTGGGGGGTCGGTTCTGGCTCATGCTCGAAAACGTATGGAACATACAGTGAACGCGCAAACATTTTTTGTAGTTTACATACATCCCGGGATCGCTAGGGTCGCGGCATGGACAATCGCGCCGCCCGCCTGCGCCAGGCCCGCCTTGATGCAGGCTTCGAGACCGCTGCAGCGGCGGCGGAGGCGCATGGATGGAACCGCAATACCTACGCCTCCAACGAGAACGGCAATGCGCCCTACTCCTGGCGCCGGGCACGGGACTATGGCCGGGCCTTTAGTGTCCGGGCGGAATGGCTCTACGACGCCCAGGGCCCCGCAGCGGGCCAGCCGGGTCCGGCCCCGGTCATCGGCCGGGTCGGTGCCGACCCCGGAGGGGAGGTCCTCCTCGCGGGCGGTCAGGCCCAGCCGGAGTTCGCCCCCCTGCCCCCCGGCGGAACGGAGCGCGCCGTGGCCCTGCGTGTGACCGGTCACTCCATGCGCGGCCTCGCCGACGATGGCGCCCTGATCTACTTTGAGGACCAGCGCACCCCGCCCAGTCCCGACATGCTGGGCCAGGTGGTGGTGGTCGAGCTCGATACCGGCGAGGTCCTGGTCAAGCGGCTGCTGCGCGGCGGCGCGCCGGGGCGTTTCGACCTGGAGAGCCTGGCTGGCCCCACCCGGCGCGACGCCCAGCTTCGCTGGGCGGCTCACATCACCGCCATCGTGCCGCCCTGGCAGGCCCGACGGATCCTGCTCA
>CAIZKE010000013.1 GCA_903933475.1 uncultured Alphaproteobacteria bacterium
CGGTCAAATTTGCCGAAGGGGCCGTTGAAGCTCCATGCGACCGTACGTGGCTCCTCCTGCGTGCCGGCGGCGAAGGCCGGCCCGCCCGAAAGGGCGAGGCCGAGCGCCACTATGGCAAGACCTTTGCGAAGCATCAGGCTCAACCCCTCTTCTCAGGCGAAGCTGCGGCACCCACGGGCAGGGCGGCAGAGTGCGAAAGGACCGGCTCGCTGATCGATTTCGGTTGCGCCAGGGGCTTCTCGGTCAGGCCCATCACCGGCAGGATGATCAGGAAATAGCCGAAGTAGTAGGCCGTGGCGATCCGGGAGAGCCAGACCATGGAGTTCGTGTCTGCATCCAGTAGATGGAAGGTTTTCAGCCCAGGGATCACGTGCTCATCCGGCAGGCGCCCGCCGCAGAAGCCCAGAACGAGGCAGGCCACCACGAAGATGAAGAAGTACATCCGGGTGGTCGGCCGGTAGCGCATGGACCTGACCCTCGAGGTATCCAGCCAGGGCAGGACGAACAGCACCGCAATGGCACCGAACATCAGGAGCACGCCCATCAGCTTGTCCGGAACGGCCCGGAGGATGGCGTAGAAGGGCAGGAAGTACCACTCCGGCACAATGTGAGCGGGGGTCACCAGCGGGTTGGCCGGGATGTAGTTGTCCGGATGGCCGAGGGCGTTGGGGCTGAAGAACACGAAGGCCGCGAACATCAGCATGAATACGGCAATCGCGAAGCCATCCTTCACCGTGTAATACGGGTGGAAGGGAACCGTGTCCGCCTTGGACTGCACATGCACGCCGGTAGGGTTGTTGTTCCCGGTCACGTGCAGGGCCCAGATGTGCAGGATGACCACGCCGGCGATCATGAACGGCATCAGGTAATGTAGTGAGAAGAAGCGGTTCAGGGTCGCATTGTCGACTGCGAAGCCGCCCCACAGCCAGGTGGTGATGGACTGGCCGATCAACGGCAGGGCACCGAACAGGTTGGTGATCACCACAGCGCCATGGAAGCTCATCTGGCCCCAGGGCAGGACGTAGCCCATGAAGGCCGTGGCCATCATCAGCAGGTAGATCACGCAGCCCAGGATCCAGAGGAGCTCGCGGGGCGCCTTGTAGGAGCCGTAATAGAGGCCACGGAACATGTGGGCGTAGACGGCGATGAAGAACATCGAGGCCCCGTTGGCGTGCATGTAGCGCACCAGCCAGCCGTAGTTCACGTCCCGCATGATCCGCTCGACCGAGGCGAAGGCATAGTCCACGTGGGGCACATAGTGCATGGCCAGGACGATGCCGGTGACCAGCTGGATGCCCAGGCAGAGCGCCAGGATTCCGCCAAAGGTGTACCAGTAGTTGAGGTTCTTCGGGGTCGGGAAGTCGACCAGGCTGTCGTAGGCCAGACGGGCGATCGGAAGGCGGGCGTCAAGCCAGCGCTCGAAGCCGGTCTTTGGAATGTAGTTCGAATGTCCACTCATGTTCGTCAGCCCACCTTAACAACGGTGTCAGAGAGGAAGGCGTAGTCCGGAACCTCCAGGTTCGTGGGCGCAGGGCCCTTACGGATTCGGCCAGAGGTGTCGTAGTGCGAGCCGTGGCAGGGGCAGAACCAGCCGCCATAGTCGCCGCCGCCGAAGGTCGGCACACAGCCCAGGTGGGTACAGGTGCCGATCAGCACCAGCCACTCGGCCTTGCCGGGCTTATGGCGAGCCTCATCGGTGGAGGGGTCCCGAAGGGCCGCCTTGTCGTCCTTGATTGCCGAGGCGATCTCGGCACCGGTGCGGTGCCGGATGAAGAGGGGCTTTCCGCGCCACTTGATGGTGACGGACTGGCCGAGCTGAACCTTGGTCAGGTCAAACTCCACCGAGGCCAGGGCGAGGGTGTCGCCGGCGGGGTTCATCTGGTCCACAAGGGGCCAAGCCACCGTCGCCGCCGCACCGAGCGCCGCGACGCCCGCAGCGATGTGGATAAAATCGCGCCGGCTTGGGTCATCCCCATCCGCGCCATGTTCGGGGTTCGCGCCCGTCACGCTGTCGGCCACTTTGAAGCCACCCTTCGCTTGGGAACTGCGCCGGAAGGGCGCGGTCCGTTCTCGACCCCGCCAGTCGATCTGGTAAGGGTCACCCAGACTGAACGCGCCGAACGCCGACGGACCGTCCGGGAAGCCATCTCGCCAAGGGCGAAGGGACTCCCGCCGATTCGCTGCGGACCGCGCACAGCCCGTGGCTGGATCGCTTAGAATGCTGCTCGCGCTTTTTCAACCTGACATTCCGCAAAACCTTGGCGCCGCCATCCGGCTGGGGGCTTGCCTGGACACCCCGGTGCACGTCATCGAGCCCTGCGGCTTTCCCTTGTCGGACAGGGCGATCCTCCGGGCGGCCATGGATTATGGCGACCCGGGCGAGGTGGTCCGACATCCCAGCTGGGATACCTTTCGGGCTGTGGCAACGGGACGGATCGTCCTTTTCACCACCCGGGGCGCTGCCCCGCTGCATGATTTCGCCTTCCGGCCCGACGACATCCTCCTGTTTGGGCGAGAAAGCGCGGGCGTGCCGGATTTCGTCCACGACGCTGCAGACGCCCGGGTCATCATTCCCTTGAGCCGCGGACGACGATCCTTCAACCTGACCGTCTCGGCGGCGATCGGCCTGTCAGAGGCCCTTCGTCAGACCGGGCGGTTTCCCGCTTTTCATCCGCAAGATTTTCCCAGCCATGATTGATCCCGCCGTCCTGGAGTCCCGCAATGCCCGCGCGCGCGCCTGGTTCGACGCCTTGCGCGACCGCATCGTCGCCGCCTTTGAGCAGCTCGAGGTCGACGCGCCCGCAGACCTCTTCCCAGGGGAGCCCGCGAAGTTCGAGCTGAAGCCCTGGGTGCGCGAGGCCGGCGGCGGCGGGGTGATGGGCTTCCTGCGCGGCGGCCGGTTCATCGAGAAGATGGGCGTGCACATCTCCCTGGTGCACGGGACCTTCACCCCCGAAATGGCCGCCAACATGCCTGGTGCGGACAAGGACCCCCGCTTCACGGCCACCGGCATCAGCCTGATCGCCCACATGCGCAGCCCAAAGGTCCCGGCAGTGCACATGAACACGCGGTTCCTGGCCACCCAGACCGGCTGGTTTGGCGGCGGTGCCGACCTGACCCCCACCCTGGACGTACAGCGCAGCCAGGACGCGCCGGACGCCCTCGCTTTCCACGCCGCCCTGAAGGCCGCCTGCGACCGGCACGATCCGGCCTGGTACCCGGACTTCAAGACGCGCTGCGACGAGTACTTCTACCTGCCCCACCGCAAGGAACCGCGAGGCGTCGGTGGCATCTTCTACGACCACCACAATTCCGGGGACTGGGACCGGGACTTTCAGTTCACCCAGGATGTGGGCGAGGCCTTTCTGGAGGTCTATCCCAGGATCGCCCGGAGCCGGATGCACGAGCCCTGGACCGAGGCCGACCGGCGCGAGCAACTGATCCGCCGCGGCCGCTACGTGGAGTTCAACCTGCTCTATGACAGGGGCACCATGTTCGGCCTCAAGACCGGCGGCAATATCGAGAGCATCCTGTCGTCCATGCCCCCGGAGGTCATCTGGCCGTAGGGCAGCCCGTGGCGGTCAGGTCCGGCCGCCAGCCTCGATGAAGCTACGCAGCCTGCGGCCCACCTCAATCCGATCATTGACCGCCGCGTAGCTGGCCACGGCGGCGTCGGCCTGCGCATCGGTGTAGCGGTTCCCGCGCCGGGCCTCGATCAGGGCCAGGGCGTAGTCCGGCTCGAACTCGGGATGAAGCTGTATCGAGATCGCCCGGCGCTCGGGATAGGCCAGGGCGCCGAAGGGCGTGAAGTCGCTGGCCGCGGCGAGCCGGGCGTCGCCGGGCGGCTCGACCACCTGGTCCTGGTGCGAAGCGGCGGCGGCCAGGGTCGGGAGGCCAGACAGCCAGCCGTCGGGTCGGGCCTCGTAGCGGTGCAGGCCCACGCCCCAGCCCTTGGGCGACTTGATCACCCGCCCGCCGAAGGCCTCGGCCATCACCTGGTGCCCGAAACAGACGCCGACCAGGGCGGTGCGCCCGGAGGCCGCGTTCAGGAAGGCCTTCAAGGGGGCGATCCACGGCAGGGGATCGTAAACGCCGGCGGAGGATCCGGTCACCAGACAGGCGTCCCAGGCTGAAGGGTCGGACGGCAGTTGGCCCAGGGCCACGTCAAAGGTCTCGGCGGAGTCGCCCGGCTGCAGGAGCAGTTGCCGGAACATGGCGGGATAGTCCCCGAAGCGCTCGGAGAGGTCGCCCGGCGGCGCGCCGGTCTCGAGTATGGCCAGCCTCACGCCTCAGGCCCCCATTCCGCGAAGGACCGCGGCCAGGCGAGCGCGGACAGCCTCCCCGTCTGACGGGAAGTCCTCGTCCATCCACCAGGCCTCGACCTCGCGCAGGGCCTCCCCCACCTTCGGGCCAGGACGCGCACCGGCCGCGACGGCGTCCGCGCCCGACACCGGAAGCGACCTCGTACGCCAGGCCCCCGCCTCGGCGACCAGGACGCGCCAGTCACCTGACACCTCGCCTTCGGGGGATCGGGCCCAGGCCAGGCGCAGCCGGTCCAGGGCGGTCCCGGAACCCAGAATGTGCAGGGCGCGGCGGAGCTGCCGGGGCGACATCCAGCTGACGAGCCGGGGCTCGCGCCCCGCCGCCGCCACCAGCCGCTCCCTCTGGGGCCCGGACAGGCGCAGGCGCGCGGCCTCCCGGGCGACATCGGTGGCACCCTCGGGGAACAGGGCGCCCAGCCGGAGCAGGGCATCGGCAGGACGTCCCTCCAGGGCCTCGACCTGGCACAGGCCCTCCAGCCGCGACAGGTCGCCGGCAAAGGGCAGGACCTGGGCCAGCACGCCCGTCGAAGCCATCAGGCGCAGGGCGGGCCGGGGATCGGGCGCGCCCAGCAGGACAATGAGTTCCTTGAGGACGCGTTCCGCTGCGAGGTTGGAAAGACTCCCGGCCTGGGCCCCGCAGGCCGCGACCGCCGCCGGGTCCGGCTCGCCCTGGCCGTACCAGGCGAGGAATCGGAAGTAACGGAGGATGCGCAGATGGTCCTCGCGGATCCGTTGCCCCGGGTCTCCGACGAAGACGATCCGACCCGCCCGGGCCGCGGCGACGCCGAGGCCTGTGGGATCGAACACCCGCCCGCTGCGGTCGGCGTAGAGCGCGTTCAGGGTGAAGTCCCGCCGAGCAGCGTCCTCCGCCCAGTCGTCGATAAAGGTCACGACGGCGCGCCGGCCGTCGGTCTCCACGTCGCGCCGCAGGGTCGTGATCTCGAAACCCCGGCCGCCGCTGACCGCCGTCACCGTGCCGTGCTCCAGGCCCGTGGGAACCGACTTGAGCCCCGCCGACTCCAGCGCAGCAACCACGACGGGCGGCTCGAGGGCGGTCGCCAGGTCGATGTCGGCGATGGCGCGGCCCATGACGGCGTTACGCACGCAGCCCCCGACGAAGCGCACGCAAGCCGGCCCGCCCGCCGCCTCCAGGGCGTCCAGTACGGCAGTCGCGGCCGGATCTGTCAGCCACCCGGCGTCCGCGAGGACGATCTCCGCAGACGCGCCCGTCACGCTGGGGCCCCGAACAGGCGATGGGACAGGACACGCAGCATCCCCGCCGTCGCCCCCCAGATGAAGCGCTCGTCGTGGGTCATGGCGTAGAAACGGCGCTTGCCGCCATCCGGCAGTTCACGCTCGTGGGTCTCGTGGTTGGTCCCGTCCATGAGGAAGCCGAAGGGCGTCTCGAAGATGTCCGCCACCTCCTCGGGATTGGGCTCTAGGCTGAAGCCGTCCTCGATGAAGGCCACCACTGGGGTGACCAGGTAGCCCGTCCCCGTCCGGTAGGGCGTCGAAAGGCCGACGGGCGAGACAAAGCCGGGCGCCAGCCCCACCTCTTCCTCGGCTTCCCGCAGGGCCGCCTGCCAGGGCGTCTCGCCCGCGTCGCAGCGCCCTCCCGGGAAGGCGATCTGGCCCGCATGCCGCCTCAGGGTGTCCAGCCGGGTGGTCAGGAGGACGGAGTAGCCGTGCGACCGCTCGATCAGGCCCACCAGGACGGCAGCCGGGGTCAGGGTGTCCAGCGGCGGGAAGTAGGGATCCGGATCGAAGTCGAAGTCCGAGCTGATCTGGTCCACGGTCCGGTGCGCCAGGGGATCCAGGCGCTCGGCAAGCCGGGCCGCCAGCAGGAGCCGGGCACCAGGGGCCGCCAGCTGGTGCGGGCTCACGCCTCGAGATCCCCGGCCGAGCCCAGGTCGAAGGCTAGACCGCCGGACCGGACAACCAGCCGCCCGGACTGCGCTTCAGCCAGCTCGACCAGTTCATAGAAGACCGGACGGGCGACCAGGGCCTCCAGGCCCCGCCGCACATGCAGGTAGGGACGCGGTTCGCCAGTCCGGGGATCGGTCTCCACCCGCAGGGCGTTTTCGGGACCTGCGCGGACCTCGTCCCCGACATTGGTCTGGAAGACCAGGTCCTCGCCCTCCCGGTCTACGCGGACGGCGATGAAGGGGGCGTCCTCGACGGTGATCCGCATCTTCTCCACCGGCGTTACCAGGTGGAAGCCGTCGGGGTCCTTCCTCAGGACCGTGGAGAACAGGCGCACCAAGGCTTCGCGGCCGATGGGTGTGCCTTCATGGAACCACTGTCCGTTGCGCTTGATGACGATGTCGATTTCGCCGCAATGAGCCGGGTTCCAGAGGTGTACCGGCGGCAGGCCCCGCCCGGGCGCCTGCCGCGCAGCGGCGGCGACGCCCTCCAGGCCGGAAGATGGCTGAGTCTCGGACATGAACTGAAGGTAGGCCCGAGCGCGGCCGGGCTCAACCTTGCGTGGGACTGCGGACTTCGGAACGTCAGGCCCGGACTGGGCCTTCCAGCGGGCTGGAAGCGCCCCGCGCCAGGACACGGCGCGGATCCACCGGGCCCGGCAGGCGTACGCCCCGCGTCGCGGCGGCCGAGTACCCCAACCGCTCGAAATACTGGGAATCCCCCACCAGCAGGATCGGCCCCTCGCCAAGGGCGTCCGCTGCCTTGCCGGCATGCTGGACCAGCCGCCCGCCCAGTCCGTCCAGCCGGCGGCCCGAGTGGACCGCCAGCGGTCCCAGGAAGAGGGCCGGGGTCGCACCGATGCGGATGTCCCAGAGGCGGACCACTCCGACGATCTGGCCGGCGTCCACCGCGCAGAAGGACAGGTCGGGGCGGTAGCGGGCAAACTCGCGGACACGCTCTGAGACCTTGACGAACCGGCCCGGCCCGAAGGCATGGTCGAGCAGGGCCTCGACCGCTGAGGCGTCACGGGGCGTCTCGGGACGCAGGGTCACTTCGGATTGTGCGGCCTGGAGCAAGACGTTCCCCCCGGCGCCGGTCCCCGGCGCGAGGGCCCGGCGTTTAGGACCCGCCGCCGCTCGCGTCAACCGCAGGTTCAGAGCCAGTTCCGGGGCCAGGCCTCGCCCAGGGGGCGGACCTCGCCCGGCAGCAGGCCCTTCCGGCGCATGGTAGCGTCGGTCAGGGGGGACAGGGCCTGCACCGGTTCGATGCCTGACCGGGGCCCGGGGGCCACGGGGGCCTCGACCCCCGCAGCGTCCACCGCCTTCCACTCCGCCTGTCCCTGGTCGGCGAATCCCACGGCGAAGAACAGCCTCCGGCGCTCGCCGGCGGGTTCGGTCAGGACGGCGATGACCCAACCGGGCATGGACCTCTCCGGGTGTCTGCGGGTCGCTACGTTGCCGTGCGTCGGGCTTCAGGCCAAGGTGCATCGGCCATGAGCGAGTCTCCCGCAGAAGACGACCTGTCCCTCCGCGCCCTGATGGGGCGGCCGGACTACATGCGGTTCTGGCTGTCCCGCGTCGCCTCGACCCTGGGCGTGCAGATCCAGAGCGTCGCCCTTGGCTGGCAGGTCTACGCCGTGGCGCGGGAAACCATGGACGTCGCCCGGTCAGCCTTTTTCGTGGGCATGATCGGCCTGGCGGCCTTCATCCCGATGCTCCTGCTCGCCCTGCCGGCAGGTGAGACTGCGGACCGGCATGATCGCAAGACCATCCTGCAGCTCTGCTACGTGGGCGAGATCCTGACCGCCCTGGTGCTTGTCGCCGCCGCCAGCTTCGGCTTCGCGACACTCCCCCTGCTACTGGGCGTCGCCGTCGCCTTCGGGGCCAGCCGGGCCTACATGGGTCCAGCCGGCACGGCCCTCGGCCCCATGCTGGTCCCCCGCAGCCTCCTGCCCCGCGCCATCGCCCTGAACTCCCTCGCCTGGCAGAGCGCCTCCATCCTTGGTCCGGCCATAGGGGGCATACTGGTCGCCATTTCCCCGGGCCTCTCCTACGCCGCCGCCGCGGGCCTCTACCTCTTCGCCATGGCCTGCGTTTCGGGCCTGCGCGGAAACACCCAGCCCGAGGTCAATCCCGGTTCCCGCCTGGCCCTGATCAAGGAGGGGCTGGGCTATGTCTGGAGCAACAGGATCGTCTTCGGGGCCATCTCCCTCGACCTGGTGGCTGTGCTCCTGGGCGGGGCCACAGCCCTCCTGCCGGTATTCGCCCGGGACGTCCTGCACGTCGGGCCCGAGGGCTTCGGCCTGCTCAGGGCCGGGCCGGCCATCGGGGCCACCCTGGTGGCGGTTATCCTCGCCCGGCATCCCATCCGCAGGCGCGCCGGTCCGGTCATGTTCGCCGGCGTGGCGGTCTTTGGCCTGGCCACCATCGTCTTTGGTCTGTCGACCTCCCTGCCCCTCTCGGTCCTGGCCCTGGCGGTACTGGGGGGCGCGGACATGCTCAGCGTCTATGTCCGCCAGACCCTGGTCCAGATCGTCACGCCGGACGCCATGCGCGGCCGTGTCGCCGCCGTTTCAGGCCTCTTCATCGGCGCATCCAACGAACTCGGCGAGTTCGAGAGCGGGGTGGTCGCCCGCTTCCTGGGGCCGGTCGGGGCGGCGGTCGCCGGCGGGGTCGGCGCCGTCATGGCCACTGCCCTCTGGGCCCGGCTGTTTCCTGACTTGCGCAAGGCCGACCGCCTCGAATAACTGGCGACGTAATCATTTTCATCGGGAGTTTTTTCAATGGGCGCACTTGAGGGAAAAGTTGTTCTGGTCACCGGAGGCGGTAACGGCATCGGACGCGATTGCGCGCTGATCGCGGCCCAGGAGGGCGCCAAGGTGGTCGTCAACGACCTTGGCGGCGGCCTGAAGGGCGGCGACGAGGGCGACGCGGGTCCCGCCGAGGCGGTGGCCCGGGAAATCCGCGCCGCCGGCGGCGAAGCGGTCTCCAACTCCGAGAGCGTGACCAGCTACAAGGCCGTGCAGGGCATGGTCGAGCAGGCCCGGGACAGCTTCGGAGGCCTGCACGCGGTGATCAATCCGGCCGGTATCCTGCGTGACGTCATGTTCCACAAGATGAGCGAGGACGACTGGGACCGGGTCATCGACGTGCACATGCGCGGCTCGTTCAATGTCGCCCGGGCGACCATCGAACTCTTCCGCGAGCAGAACGACGGCGCCTACATGTTCTTCACCTCGACCTCGGGCCTGTTCGGCAACGTCGGCCAGGCCAACTATGGCGCAGCCAAGATGGGCATCGCCGGCCTGTCGCGGATCATCGCCATGGAAGGGGCCCGCAACAACGTGCGCTCCAACTGCCTGGCACCCGTGGCCTGGACCCGCATGACCCAGTCCGTGCCGGTCAAGGACGAGGCCGCCGCCGCCCGCCGGGCGGTGATGGCCGAGAAGATCCGCGCCGACCAACCGGCCCGCTTCTCCGTCGCCATGGTGGCTCCAGCCGCCGCCCACGTGTCGGGCCAGATCTTCGGCGCCTCGGGCGAGAGCATCATCCTCTACTCCCAGCCCCGTCCGGTCGAGACGGTGACCAAGGAAGAGGGCTGGACCGTCCAGACCATCCTGGACGAGGCCGTGCCGAAGATGGCGCCGAAGTTCTTCGACCTGAACCGTGGCCCCATGCCTGGCAGCAACAACGCCCAGCAGCCCGCGGCCGCCAAGCCGGCGTCCTGAGTTCGGCGTCCCCGGCCAGGTCCTGACCTGGCCGGGGCACCTATCTGGAATCGGCGTCCGAAAACCGCCAGACATTCAGCGCGAGTGGATCCATTCTGGGTCACGGACCGAAAGGCCTGGCTACTGGCTCACGAAGGTGCGTCCGTCCCCGCCCTGGAGTGGGCGTCCCGCCATTCGTCGATGGTCATCTCCCAATAGAGCGAGCGCCGCAGCGTCCCGTCAGGTCGGCGGCTGTCACGCTCGCCCATGGGCCGAAAGCCGGCCGCCTCGATCACCCGGGCCGAGCGCACATTGTCCAGGGCCGCCGTCAGGCCGACCAAGCGCACGCCCAGGACCTCGAACATCCAGCCGAAGGACCGGGCCGCGCCTGTCGTCCCCTGCCCGCGGTTCTGGCGGTCAGCCCGGGTCGCTCCGGCGATCTCAGCGGAGGACCGGTCCGGCCAGACGCTGAAGCGGGAATAGCCAGCGACCTCGCCGTCCTCGTCCAGGGACAGGATGAGAACCGCCTCGCCCCTCGCCTGCTGGTCCGCCGTCGCCTCGATCCAGGCCCGGACGCTGTCCTCGGTGATCGGCCGGGGAAGGTCATAGATCGGGCCCGAGACCCGGGGATCGGCCAGCATCCGGGCCAGGGAGGCCGCATGTCCGGGGACGGCGATGACCCGGTCGGGACCGAGACTGGCGGGGTCCACCTCACGGACGCGCCGGCGGATA
>CAIZKE010000014.1 GCA_903933475.1 uncultured Alphaproteobacteria bacterium
CCTGGCCGCCCTCGCCCTGGAGGGTCAGGAAGATCTCCTTGACGGCGTAGCTCATGACGCCAGGGCGGGGCGACCCGCCGCCTCCCACTCCCGCCAGCCACGGGCCCGGAGTTCGCAGGCCGGGCAGGCCCCGCAGCCGTGGCCCCAGGCGTGGCGGACCCCGCGCTCGCCCGCATAGCAGGTGTGGGTGTCCTCCAGGACGATATCCACAAGGGCCTGTCCGCCCAGGCCGAGGGTCAGGGCCCAGGTCTGGGCCTTGGTCAGGCGCATGAGCGGGGTGTCGATGACGAAGGCCTGGTCCATCCCCAGGTTCAGGGCGGCCTGGAGGGCGTCGAGGGTGTCCCGCCGGCAGTCAGGATAGCCAGAGAAGTCCGTCTCGCACATGCCGCCCACCAGCCGCGACAGCCCCCGGCGGTCCGCGAGCGCCGCCGCCCAGGTCAGGAAGACCAGATTGCGGCCCGGCACGAAGGTGTTGGGCAGGCCCCGGGCGTCCACCTCGAAGGCCCGCTCGGTGGTCAGGGCCGTATCGCCGATGGCACCGAAGGCGGACAGGTCGAGCCGGTGGTCCGGGCCCAGCCGCTCCGCCCAGGCGGGAAAGCCCGCCCGGACAGCCGAGAGCACGACCTCGCGCTGGACCATCTCGACCGAATGCCTCTGGCCATAGTCGAATCCCACGGTCTCGACCCGCGTATGGCGTTCCAGCGCCCAGGCGAGGCAGGCGGCCGAGTCCTGGCCGCCGGAGAAGAGGACAAGGGCCGTCTCGGTTCCGATCATGTCACCCCCAATACGCCTCCCGATGTTGCATTGCAAAACCCCGGACTGCCTTTGTGGCTAAGGAAAATGAAATCCGAACGTACAGAATTCGCTGTTTTGGTGCATCGCACCCTCACGGAATGTTGAGCGGGGCTAGATTGACTTGGAACCCCATAGGTAAACTGTCTGTAATGTTGGACAAGTCTGACTGCGTCGGGCGAGTTCCAATGTGTTGTACGTCTTAGAAAAAAGCAAAAAACCGGTGCTTTGCTGCCGGGGGGGAGGATCAAGCTATGAGTTCTTCGGGTCTGAAGCGCCTGCTCTGCCTGTCCGTTTCGGTCGCCGCCCTTACGGGCTTGGCGCACCCTGCAGCGGCCCAGTCTTCCAACACGATTGAGGAACTGGTTATCACCGCCGAGAAGCGGGAACAGAGCCTCCAGGATGTTCCCGTGGCCGTCTCGGCCTTCTCTGCCGCCAAGCGAGACCTGATCGGTATCAACACGATCCAGGACATCACCAACTTCACGCCCGGCCTGCAATACAACAGCTCCACCGACCGGGTGTCGCTGCGCGGCGTGGGCCGCCTGACCAACGTGCTTTCCGCCGACGCCGCCGTCGCCAACTATGCCGACGGCATCTACGAGACCTTCGCGGTCCGGGCCGGCGCCTCCACCATGTACATTGACCGGGTCGAGGTCCTGCGGGGTCCGCAGGGGACCCTCTATGGCCGGAACTCCATCGGCGGCGCGCTGAACATCATCTCGAAGCGCCCATCCAAGGAGGCGGGCGGCGAGGCGCGCTTCGGCGTTGACAACTTCGGTGCCACCAGCCTCGAGGCGACGTACTCCCTACCGGTCAGCGACCGGGTGGGAATCAAGCTTTCCGGCAACTGGTTCAACCAGAGCAATGGCTGGATCGACAACCTTGTCCCCGGCATGCCTGACGAAGGCAACGTCCGGAACGAGTGGACCACCGAACTCCAAGTCAAGATCGACTTCAACGACAAGCTTGAGACCTGGCTGAAGGTCATTGGTACCCAGTGGCGCAATGGCGCCGGCGGTCCCGGTGCGGCGTCCGGTGCCTGGACCCCCGCCGAATGGCCCACCTACTATTCACCGCCCGGGGCGACCCAGCCCAACCAGGGATTCGCCTGCTACAATGGCCCGATCAACACCGGGGTGACCAATGTGGTCAACCTGAACCCCGGCGGCTGCAAGAACCCTGCGGTCAACAGCCCCTGGACCATCGCCCGTCAGGTTCCCTACAAGGTCACCCTGCCGGTCGCCCTGACCATTGCGAACGAGTGGATCTATCACGCCGACAATTTCGACGTGAAATACCTGACCGGTGGCGTGCGCTACCACTACATCCTGGAGGGCACGACCGACACCAACCGGGCGGCGCCGATCGCCTCCTACACCCTGCCGGCCCTGGGCAATCGCGGGCCTCTGGTCATCAATCCCAGCGAGAGTTTCAACTACCAGGAGGACAACTCCTTCTGGAGCCACGAGATCAACCTGATCTCGACAAACGACAGCCCGCTCCAGTGGGTGGCGGGTGCCTATTACTTCAAGCAGCACTACACCCAGCCGGTCTATACGACCAACCCGCGGCAGCCCGAGTGGAACGGTCCGTTCGCCTTCGGTTTCCTCTGCGCCCAGACAGGCGGCGCATGCCCCGCGACGACGGGTGACTTCCGGCGCTTCGACAACCGTCCGGACGTCCACTCGGAGTCCTACGCCGTCTTTGGCCAGGTCGACTGGCAGCTCAGCGAGACCTGGAAGACCACCGTGGGCCTTCGCTACTCGCATGACGAGAAGTGGGGCCAGGAGTCGGTGCGGATCACCTGCTTCGCCGTTCCGGGCTGCGACTTCTCGGCCGCGTTTGGGCTGCCCCCGATCATCGACCTGACCCAGTTGGGGTCCGTCGTCTCCTCGGGCGACGTCCTGAAGCCGGGCGTAGAGGGTGCGACGACCTATGATCCCGCCACCGGCTTCGCCACCCGCAAGCAGCGCCAGGCCTGGGAGGCGGTGACCGGCACGGCCGGCCTGGAGTGGAAGCCCGACGACGACACAATGCTCTACGGAAAGTACAGCAAGGGCTACAAGGCGGGCGGCTTCAACATCGGCATCTTCACCGTGCTGAGCTACTTCCCGACGACGGATAAGGAGATGGTCGACTCGTTTGAAATCGGACTGAAGAAGAACTTCGGACCGACCCTCCAGACGAACATGGCTCTGTTCCATTACATGTACGACAACCTGCAGATCCCGATTACCCGGGTCTCCTCGGGTGCCGTCCCGGCCTTCGGGCCTGGACCGACCACGGCCACTGACTTCTACAACGTGCCGAAGTCGATCTCGCAGGGCTTCGAGCTGGAGACAACCTGGCAGCCCATCGACAATCTCCAGATCCTCTTCAACTATTCCTACAACAATACCGAGATCCAGGAGGGTACGGCGGTGGACTCGGTCGACCCGACCGCCATCGACCCGAAGGCCAGGCCCCTCCTGACCTTCGCCCAGTGTGCCGTAGTTACGAACGGCGTGGCGGCCTGCCCGGCCGACATCTTCACGTCGGATCCCGCCAAGGCCTACACCCGGACCCAGAGCTTCGAGGGCAGTTCCCTGCCCAACGCGGCCAAGAATAAGGTAGCGGTGAACGTCAACTATACCTGGGATTTCGAGGCTGGGTCCCTTGCCGGCTCGCTCAGCTACTTCTGGCGGGACAAGCAATACGGCACGATCTTCGAACGTGACTATAACCTGGCTCCGGACTGGTCGCAGATTGACGCGCGCCTGACCTGGTCCTCGGCGGACAGCCGCTACAAGATCATCGCCTACGGCAAAAACCTGACCGACGACCTTGGCTACGACGCTGGCGCTACGGGAACCCGGGAGGCGGGGAACATCTTCGCCGCCAGTGGCGCTGTGACCCCGGTCATCCAGGGTATCACCAAGAGTTATTCGGTGACCCCGCCCAGGACCTACGGCATCGAACTGCAGTACAAGTTCTGATCCCCGGCCGCTGGCCAGCGCCCGACCGGGTGCTGGCCGGCAGCCTTCGGGGCATCGACTGGAAGTCCACCGCGCCTGGCGCCTGCGTCAGGCGCGGTGTCGATTCCTGGGGGGTGATCTTCCGCCTGGAATGCGCCTCGCGGGGTCCACTGCGCCACCGCCACACAGGCCATACGCTTTACCCGAATTAACCTTCGCGAAAGAGTGAGCCGTCAAAGTGGACCCTGAGGCAGAAGGCTCACCGTTCTAAAATGTCTGTACCCGATTACCTCTTCGACCGCGTGACCCAGGAAATCCGTCAGCAGATGGATTGCATACTGGCCCTCACCACGCGGCTGGCTTCGCCCCTGCCATCGGCGGATTCCCGGGCCTGCGTCGAAGGCGTCGCCGTGGCGGCGGAGACGGTGCGCCGGATCACGGCGGCCTCTGCGGACATCCGCGCAGCCCTTTCCGACTCGCTGATCCTCACGCCCGGGCCGGTGGCCCTCCGGGACCTGGTGGACCGCCTGGACGACCGCTGGCGCGCGCGCCTCACGGGTTCGGCCCTCACCCTCATGGTGTCCTACGACGGCCCGCCCGAGGGGGCGGCCATGCTGGACGCCGACCGAACCCTTCAGGTCTTTGACGGCTTCCTCGCCCACGCCCTCTCCGGGGTCCGGCAGGGCGCCGCGGAGGTCATGCTCCGCGTCCGCGAAAGCGGCGACGTTCTGGTCCTTGAGGGTCGGGTGCGGTCCTCCCGGACCGGCCTGCGGACCGATACCGAGGTCGACGTCCGTGAGATCGAGGAGATGTTCGGCCTCGAGGCGGCGATGGGATTCATGCTCGGGCGACACATCCTGCGCCGACTGGGCGGCCGGGCCCGAATCCTCGAGAATCCGGGGCAGGGCGAGACCCTGAGTTTCGCCTTCCGCGCAGAACGTCCGCCTGAGCGGCCTGCCGAGGTCAAGAGCGCCGACCGCGCCGCCCACATCCTCGTCGTCGATGACAATGCGACCAACCGCATGGTGGCGGAGACCCTCTGCAGCATGTTCGGCTGCACCACCGAGCCGGCGGAAGACGGGGAGGCGGCCGTCGAAGCGGCTGCTACGGGCCGGTTCGACCTGATCCTCATGGACATCCGCATGCCGCGCCTGGACGGGGTGGGCGCCACCCGGAAAATTCGCGCCATGCCCAAGCCCATCGGCTGCATTCCGATCATCGCCCTGACCGCCAATGCAGATGCCGATGAGACCGCCAGCTACCTCGGCGCCGGCATGAACGGCGTCGTCGAGAAACCGATGAAGCCGGACCAGCTGCTGCAGGTGGTCCGTGACACCCTGGCCCAGCCCCAACTGGACGCTTCCGCCGCGGCCTGATCCCTTGGCGAAAGGGTCGGGTCAGGGGCATTGTACGCCCTGTCTGACCCGGAGGGGACACCGATGGCGAGCTGGTACGAACGGAACATCCTGCCGAAATTCCTCGCCTGCGCCTGCTCGGGGCCGCAGATGATGCGCCAGAGGTCGCGCCTGATCCCCCGGGCCGAGGGCCGCGTCCTTGAGCTGGGCGTGGGCATGGGACTCAACCTGGCCTTCTACGATCCGGCCCGGGTGACCTCGGTCAGCGGCGTTGATCCGGCGGCGGAGCTCCGCGCCCTGGCCGAAGCTGCGCCGCGCGCCGAAGGCCTGAAGGTCGAGATCCTGCCCGGGGTGGCCGAGGACCTGCCCTTCGAGACGGACAGCTTCGACAGCGTCGTCTGCACCTTCACCCTGTGCTCGGTGCATTCCCCTGAACGCGCCCTGGCGGAGGCCCGGCGGGTGCTCAGGCCGGGCGGGCGCATCTTCTACTGCGAGCACGGCCTCGCCCCCGACGCCGACGTCGCCCGCTGGCAGGGGCGGATCGAACCGCTCTGGAAGCGCCTGGCCGGCGGCTGCCGCCTGACCCGCCCGATCCTGCCCCTTCTCGAAGGCGCAGGCTTTTCCACCGAAGGGGCCGAGAGCGCCTACCTGCCCAATGTCCCCCGCTTCGCCGGCTGGAACATACTGGGAGAGGCCAGCGTGGTGAATCCGGCTTCATCCTGAAGGTTTGGATCACCTTAACCCTCGCCGGGCTCTTTGGCGTCCTCTAGACGCCGGGAGCGAAGACCTTGGGCAAATACTACTACGCGGGCCACACCTACGAGATCGTCAAGACCGCCATGACATGGTCAGCGGCGAAGGCCTGGGCGGAGAGCCAGAGCGGACATCTGGCCTACATCACCAGCGCCATTGAGAACCAGGCCCTGGTCACCATGACTCAGATAGAGACGGGCCTGGATACGGCGCCCTACGCCTCCGACGGCGGCGGGGCCCGTTACCTCTGGCTCGGCGGCTCGGATGCAGACGTCGAGGGGACCTGGCGCTGGGGCGACGGGACCCTGGTCACCTCCGGCTATTCGAACTGGGGCGCTGGCGCCTTTGGCGCGGAGCCCGATGACTATGGCGGCGTGCAGGACGCCCTGGCCTTCGGCCTCCAGTCCTGGCCCCAGCCCTCGGGCGGCATCGGCGTGGCCTACAAGTGGAACGACGTGAACCCCGCCAACAGCCTTTATTTCGTGGTGGAGTGGGACCACATCCGCGGGTCCACGGGTGCCGACAACATCAGCCGGACCGGTGGCGAGACGGTCTATGGCCTCGAGGGCAATGACGTCATCAGCTACGCCTCCGGTTACAACTACCTGCGCGGCGATGCCGGCGACGATTCCGTTTCCGGCGGCACGGGCTTCGACGACATCAACGGCAATATGGGGAATGACACCCTGCACGGGAACGACGGCGAGGACTGGGTCGTCGGTGGCAAGGACAACGACCTGATCTTCGGCGATGCGGCCTGGGACATCGTCTACGGCAATATGGGCAATGACACGGTTGACGGCGGGGCGGGGAACGACTGGGTGCGCGGCGGCCAGGGCGAGGACTCCATCCAGGGCGGGGCCGGGGACGACTGGATCTGGGGCGACAAGGGCAATGACACGATCAGCGGCGGCGCCGGGGCGGACATCTTCCACAGTCTGGTGGGCGCAGCCATCGACCGCATCCTCGACTTCAACTTCGCCGAGGGTGACCGACTGGTGCTGGATGGGGGACCGTCCCGGACCATCAGCCAGGTCGGCGCCGACGTGGTGGTCGACATGGGCAATGGTGACCAGGTCATCCTGGTCGGAGTCTCCCTGGACAGCCTGGGAACTGGCTGGATTGCTTGAGCCTTCCCAAGCCCGCACACCCTCGAATCCGGCCAGCCCTGCGGCCTGAATTGCCAGCCATTCGCGACATTGAGCGCGAGGCCGCGCAGAGGTTCCTGGGCTCGCCGGAGGCCTGGATCGCCGGGGACCCGCCGGCGCCGGAGGCGCTTCTCGACGCCCGTCTGGAGGACGGCGGCCTTTGGGTCGCCTGCCTCGACGGGGAGCGGCCCGTCGCCGCCCTGCGGTTCCGCCCCCTCGGCGACAGCCTCTATATCGAGCAGATCGATGTCCTGCCGGCATTCGGCGGCATGCGGCTTGGCGCGGCCCTGCTGGACTGGGCGGACGACCTCGCCCGCGAGGCGGGCTACGCGGCCCTTGTCCTCTCGACCTTCCGGGACATTCCCTGGAACGCGCCCTGGTACGCCCGGATCGGCTTCGAGGTCATCGACGTCCTGCCGCCCGAACTGGAAACCCTCCGGAGCGAGCACCTCGCCCGCGGTCTCGATGAAAGCCGAAGGGTGTTCATGCGCCGGGATGTCCGGGCGCTGGAGGCGGACGCCTGAGCCGGGATCGCAGCGCCGGTCTTCGTTCCGGGATTGGTAGCTGGGGGCGGGATCGAACCGCCGACCTGTGGGTTATGAATCCACCGCTCTAACCATCTGAGCTACCCAGCCGCCGGGCCTTTTCGGCGAGGGGCGGTTTATAGGGTCTGGCGCGGCGCGCTTCAAGCCGCTTGGGAAGCGGGGCCGGGCTTGATAGGGTCATCCCTGCGATGAGCGTCCTGCATCTCCTGGGAACGGCCGGCGAAGGCGGCGCGGAGACCTATTTCGTCGACCTGGTCACAGGGTTGGCGGGGTCGGGACAGGCGCAGGCGGCAGCCCTGCGCCCCAACGCCGCCCGCCATGCGGCCCTGGCCAACGCCGGGGTTCCCGTCCGGGAGCTCCGGTTCGGCGGCCCCCTGGACCTCTTCACCGCACCCGCCGCAGGCCGCTTCGCCCGCGCTCACGACACCGACCTCGCCCTGGCCTGGATGAACCGCGCCGCCCGGCATACCCCCCGGGGCCCCTGGGCGCGGATCGGCCGCCTGGGCGGCTATTACAACCTCAAATATTACAAGGGCTTCGACGCCCTGGTCGCCAATACCGAGCATATCGCCGACTGGATCGTGGCCCAGGGCTGGCCGGCGGGCCGGGTGCACTGCATTCCCAACTTCGCCGCCCCCGCGGAGGACGCCCGGCCCGTTGACCGGGCCAGCCTCGACACCCCCGAAGGCGTCCCCCTGCTGCTGGCCATGGGGCGGCTGCACGAGGCCAAGGCCCACGACGTGGCCCTGGAGGCCCTGGCCCGCCTGCCGGACGCCTGGCTCTGGATCGCCGGCTCCGGGCCGGAAGAGGGCCGCCTGAAGGCCCTGGCCGACGGGCTTGGCCTGTCCGAACGGGTCCGGTTCCTGGGCTGGCGGACCGACGCCTCGTCCCTCTACCGGACCGCCGACCTCTGCGTCTTTCCCTCCCGCTACGAGCCCCTTGGCAATGTGGTCATCCAGGCCTGGGCCCACGGCCTGCCGGTGGTGGCCGCTGCCTCCACAGGCCCGGCGGCCCTGATCCGCGACGGCGAGGACGGCCGGCTGGTCGCCGTGGACGACCCGGTGGCCCTGGCGGTAGCGATCCGCGACCTCCTGGACGACGGGACCGCCCGCCGGGCCCTGGCGGCTGCGGGCCTTGCCCGGGTGGCGGGGGAGTTTTCCCGGGCGGCGGTGGTGGACCGCTGGCGCGAGCTCTTCGCCGCCCACGGAGCCGGCTGATGTGCGGCATAGCCGGCGTGATCAACGGCCAGGTCGCCGCCGCCGACCTCATCGCCGCCCTCCTGCACCGGGGTCCGGACGGCGTGCGGACGGAGACCCTGCCGGGGATCTCCCTCGCCCACGCCCGGCTGTCGATCATCGACCTCGAGGGGGGCTGGCAGCCCCTGCATGCCGCCGGCTCGGTGGTGATCGGCAATGGCGAGATCTACAACTACCTGGAGCTTGCCCGGGATCATGGCCTGGAGGGGAGCCTCGCCACCGGCTCCGACTTCGAGCCCCTGCTGCACCTCTATGCGCGGGAAGGGCCCGACGCCTTCCGGCGGCTGCGCGGCATGTATGCCTTCTGCCTGGTGGGGGGCGACGGGCGCACCTGGCTGGTCCGCGACCCCTTTGGCATCAAGCCCCTCTACCTCCTGGAGCGTGACGGGGCGGTGCTGTTCGCCTCGGAGCCGCGGGCCTTCCTGGAGGCCGGCCTGGTGGATCCGGTGATGGACGCTGCCGCCGCCGAGGACCTGCTGGGCCTGTCCTACACCACCGGCCAGGCCACCATCTTCCCCGCCCTGCGGCGCATGGCGCCCGGCGAGATCCTGGAGGTCACGCCCCAGGGACTGGTCCGCCATGAGCCCCGCCCCGCCCTGCCGGCGCGGCGGGCGAACCGAGGCGGCGTCGAGGCCGACCTGGTCGCCCGCCTCGACGCCCTCCTGGAGGACAGCGTCCGGGTGCACCAGAGGTCGGACGCGCCCTACGGCCTCTTCCTGTCGGGCGGGATCGACAGCGCCGCCATCGCCGTCCTGATGGCGAGGCTGGCCGAGCGCCCGGTGACCGCCTTCACCTGCGGCTTCGACGCCCCCGGCGCGGCCGACGAGCGCTCGCAGGCCGAGAAGGTCGCCCGGGCCCTCGACCTGGACTGGCGCGAGGTGCGCTTTGACGAGGCCGAGTTCTGGCGGCTCCTGCCCAGGGTGGCGCACGCCCTGGACGATCCCACCGCCGACTATGCCGCCCTGCCCACCTTCCGCCTGGCCGAGGCGGCGCGGGACACGCTGAAGGTGGTGCTGACCGGGGAGGGGGGCGACGAACTCTTCGGCGGCTACGGCCGTTACCGGCGCGCCCTGCGCCCGGCCTTCCTGGGAGGGCGCCCAGCCGAGCCCCGGCCCGACCACCCCGAGGTGCTGGCCCGCTGGCGCGAGTCCGGGCGGCCGCCGCGCGGGCTGACGCCCCTTCAGTCGGCCCAGTGGTCGGACACCGCGACCTGGCTGCCCAACGACCTCTTGATCAAGCTCGACCGCTGCCTGATGGCCAACGGGCTGGAGGGCCGGACGCCCTTCCTCGACCCCGAAGTGGCGGACTTCGCCTTCACCCTGCCGGACCGGTTCAAGGTGCGCGGCCGGTTTGGCAAGTACCTCCTGCGGGCCTGGCTGGCGGGGGTCTGCCCGGCGGCGGCGCCCTGGGCCCGCAAGCAGGGCTTCACTGTCCCCGTCGAGGCCTGGATCGGCCCCCGCGCCGCCGACATTGCCGGCCGTATCTCCAAGGTGGAGGCGGTCCGCCGCCTGCGCACCCCCGAAGCCGTCGCCGCCGCCTTCGCCCCCGGCGGAAAGGGCGCCTGGCCCCTCCTGTTCCTGGCCGTCTGGTCCCTGATCCACCTGGAAGGCGCCGACCCCACCGCCGCCCTGGAGGCGTGCACGGGACGGGTCTAGGCCCCTCGACGCCCGTTCCGGACTGTGCGTTACTGATAATGTGTCGGTAACCGTACCCGAGGGAAAGTCATGTCCGAGTTCGCCGTCGCTCCGGGAAAGCTGAATGTCGGGGCTGTCTTCAGCCAGGCCTTTGCAACCCTTCAGTCCAAGCTCCTGTTCTTCGTCTTCGCGGGCCTGATGGTTGGCCTCGCCAGCCTGGTGGGCACGAACGGCCCCCTGGTGCTGATCGGGATCCTGCTGACCCTCGGGGTCGGTGCGGTTGCGCAGATCCTGACGGTGCGGGCGACGACGGGGCCGCTGGGCGTCGACGCCGGTACCGAGTTCGTGCCGGCCGTACAGGCGGCCCTGCCGAAGTTCGTACCTGTGTTTCTGACAGCCCTTTTCGTTCAAGTTCTCGTCAGCGTGGGCATGTTCTTCCTGATCGTTCCCGGGGTGTTCCTCGCCGTCATGCTCCTGGTCTCAACCATCGCCTGCATCCTCGAGGACCGGTCTCCTGTGGAGGCCCTGAAGCGCAGCCGGGAGCTCACCCGCGGAAACCGCTGGCGGCTGCTCGGGCTCGTGCTGATCCTCTTCATCCTTGCAATGGGCGTCGTGCTGCTGGTCGCGATTCCGACTGCGGCCGCCGGCATCGTGCCCGGGATCGGGGCCCTTGTGGGCCGGGTGGTGGCCTCGGCCGCGGAGGGCCTCCTGGGGGTCTTCGTCGCCATCGTCCTGACCCACACCTTCCTCGAACTGCGCCGCCTGCATGAGGCTTCGGCCCCGGCACCCCTGATCTGACGGAAGGATGCGTATGGCGGATGTAGGTTCCTCTCCCGGTCGTCTGGTGGTCTTCCGGACCCTCCGGGAGGGGCTGAGTCTGCTGCCCAGGGCCGTTGGCCCGTTTCTGCTCCTCAACCTCGCCGCCCTGGGGCTGATGGTTGTCCTGATGATCCCGCCGGTCCTCCTAGTGTCGATCCTCAGGACGGTGATGGAGGTCGGGGGGCTCTGGGTCTCGGGCCTGGGAGCCAAGGTGGCGCAGGCCCTGCCCCTGATCAGCATTGTCGTCTGTTGGATTATCCAGGCCTACGTCTCCCTCCGGCTGGTCGTCGCCCAGTACCGTCTCGCGGCCGAGATCCGGGCGGGTCTGCGCCCGCAGATCCTGGAGGTCTTCGCACGGCCGGGTCCGCCCCTCCTGCCGCTGGCCTCGCTGGTCCTTGTCGTCGGCCTGGGTACCCTGATGGGACTTTCGGCTTTTGTGGTCCCCGGCGTGGTCTTCCTCCTGGTCTTCGGGCAGGCCCTGCCGGCGATGATCTTCGATGGGACGAATGTGAGGGGCTCCCTGTTCGCCAGCTGGAGGCTCACTCCCGGCAACCTCCTGAGCCTCCTGGGCCTGACGCTGATCCTTTTGCCCCTGGCCTTCCTCCCGTCCCTTCTCAGCTATCTCGTCCGCAAGGCGGCGGGGCCGGGTGCTTCCCTCTTCATTGTCCTGCCGACGCTTGCCGTCGCCCTCTTCCTGCTCTTCCTCTTGTCCTGCCTGTCGATCCTGGTGGCCGTCATCGTCTACCAGCACCTGCGCGCCCAAATTGCGGGCTCCATCCCCGCTGAACACCCAGAAACCGACGGAGTCCCCGCATGACCGACACCGCCTTCGCCCCCGCCAAGCTTCCGGTCATTGCGACCTTCAAGAAGGCCTTCCAGGTCAGCCTGAAGTCCGGGGGACGTATCCTGCTTTTCTCCATGCTGTTCCTGGCTGTGTATTTCGCCGCCGCACTCATCGTCGGCTTGCTTGCAGGCTTGGTGGGGATAGTCGTCGCCGAACGCCTGAACCTCGACCCCGGGTCGCCGGGCTTCATCCTTGCCATTCTGGCCGTGGCTGTCCCTGGCTTCTTGGCGATCCTGGTGATCGCCTTCAGGTTCTCATTCGGACTGACCCGGCTGGCCGACGCGGCCTGCGACGGGCGGACCCTGAAGTTCGCCGACATCCTGCGCAATCCGCGGCCCAACCTCCTTGTCTATATCGCCCTCTCCTTGGCTCTCGGACTGATGACCCTCGTGGGGCTGCTCGCCTTCATCGTCCCGGGTTTCATGGTCATGACGGCTTTTGCCCTCGCCCCCATCGCCATGATCCTGGAAGACAAGGGTTTGCGGGACTCGCTGACGCGCAGCCGGGAGCTGACCAAGGGCAACAGGTGGAGATTCTTCGCCATCTACCTGCTGATAAACCTGACCTTCCTGCCGTTTTCCCTCGGGTCGAACCTCGTCGCCCAGCGGCTCCAGGCATCCGGTAATGTCCAGGGCTCCATCCTGGTATCGCTCTCCGTGGTTGTTCTTTCGATGCTCTTCTCGGTTTTCATCATGGTGCTCTATGTCGTGGTCTTCCGCGAGCTCCGCGCCCTGAAGGACCGCCCCGCTGCAGTCGCCGCGCCGGTGCCTGACCCGCAAACTGAGGATGACGGAGTCCCCGCATGACCGACATCGCCTTCGCCCCCGCCAAGCTTCCGGTCATTGCGACCTTCAAGAAGACCTGCGGTGCCTTTCTCAAGGCGCTGGGGCCGCTCGCGCTCCTGATGCTGCTTCTCATCGGCGTCACCGCCGCTGGGCTGGTCGCCACGGCCATACCGATCGGCGGGCTGGGATTTGCCTTGCAGAGGGGCCTTGGGCTTGAGCCGGGATCGCTACCGTTTGGGCTCGCCATGGCTCCCCTGATCCTCGTTTTGGGGGGGGTGGTCATTGCCATCGCCCTGCGGTTTTCGATCGCCCAGTACAAGCTGGCGGACGCCTCTGCCGACGGGCGGACCCTGAAGTTCATGGACATCCTGCGCGACCCGCGC
>CAIZKE010000015.1 GCA_903933475.1 uncultured Alphaproteobacteria bacterium
GCCCTCGGCAGCTTCTCCAAGGTCGGGCGCACCTGGGCCGAGGCCGGACGCCACACGGCCCTCATGGCCCACCTCGCCCGCGTTCGCACCGAGGAGGACCGCCTGGAGCTGGTCGAGCAGCATCGCATCTGGGGCCGGCTGGCCGACGCCGCCGCCGTCCGGCGGCCCATCACCCACCCGGCGCCCCGGGCACCTGGCGGGAAGATCCGGGTGGGCTACATGTCCTCGGACCTGCGCGGTCACCCGGTGGCCTACTTCGCCCTGCCCCTCTTCGAGCACTATGACCGCAGCCGGTTCGAGGTGTTCTGCTACTCCTGGTACCAGGGCGAGGAAGACCCTACCCAGAAGCAGATCACCCAGTGGGTTGATGGCTTCCGCTGGCACAAGGACATCACTGACCGCGAGGCCGCCCAGCTGATCGCCGATGACAATCTCGACATGCTGTTCGAGCTGGGCGCCACCACCCACATGAACAAGCTGTCGGTCATGTCCTACCGGCCGGCCCCCCGCCAGGCGAGCTGGGTGGGCTATCCCCATTCCGCCGGGCCCGAGACCATCGACTACCTGGTCCTCGACCCCTGGATGAACCCGCCCGACCCCAGGATGGTGATCGAGAAACCCCTTCTGCTGGCCCACACCTGGTACGCCATGGGCGAGCGCGCCTTCCGCGAGCAGCCGGCGGTGGACCCTGTCGCCCCGGTGGAGCGCAACGGCTACGTCACCTTCGGGACCGCCAACAACCCCTACAAGTACACCCGCGAGACCGTCGCGGCCTGGGCGCGGGCCGTGGCCGGGACGCCGGGCTCGAAGTTCATGTTCGTCCGGCCTGAGGGGACCACCCCCACCTTCACCGCCAACATCCGGGCGGTGTTCGAGGGGCAGGGCGTGTCCGGCGACCGGGTCGTCTTCGAGACCGTCCGGGGCCGCCACCTGCCCTTCTACAACCAGATGGACATCTCCCTGGACACCTTCCCCCAGACCGGCGGCACCACCACCTGCGAGTCCCTCTGGATGGGGGTTCCGGTGGTGGCCCGGGTCGGCGACGCGGTCTTCGAGCGGATGAGCTACTCCATCCTCAACAACGCAGGCCTGGGCGACCTCGTGGGCAGGACGACCGACGAATACGTCGACATCGCCGTGCGCCTGGCCGCCGACCCGGCCAGGATCGGCGAACTGCGCCGCACCCTCCGCGATCGGCTCTCTGCCAGCCCCCTGCGCGACGCCCGGGGCTTCTCCGCCGACTGGCACGCCATGGTCGAGCGGGTCATGGCCGATCCGGTGCGGAAATGACGAGTCGCCAGGCGGGGTTGGCGGCATGAGCGGGCTCGACGTCACCCGGGCCTATGGCCTGGACTTCCGGTTCCCGGCCTCCGACACGGTGGTCGGCGCCACCTTGCGGACCTTCGGCGAATTCTCCCGGGTCGAACTCGACGTCCTGCTGCACCTCGCCCCCCAGCCCTCGGGGGTGATGATCGACGCCGGTGCCAACATCGGCTCCCTGGCCCTGCCCTTCGCCAAGGCCCGGCCCGGCTGGCGGGTCATGGCCTACGAGGCCCAGAGGTGGATCAGCCACCTGCTGGCCGCCAACGCCATCGCCAACGACCTGCTCAATGTCGAGCCCATCCACGCCGCCCTCGGCCCCGAGGAGTCCCTCACCGACTTTCCCATGGCGTCCCTGGACGCCAGCCTGAACTTCGGCGGGCTCGGTTTCGGATCCCCGGGGGTCAGCAATGAGCGGGTCCGGGTCACGCGCCTGGACGATATCCCCCTCCCGGTCCATAATTCGGTCCGGGTCGTGAAGATGGACCTGCAGGGCTTCGAGCCCGAAGTCCTGCGCGGGGCGGGTGACCTCCTCACCCGGGTGCGGCCAGCCTGGATCGCCGAGGCCGACCGCAATCAGGAGGCGGTGGCGCGGAGCACGATCCGGGTCTTCTTCGAGGCCGGCTACACCCTCCACTGGCTGTTCGTGCCCTTCGCCACGCGGACCGCGCCCCGGAACGGCGACAAGGCGACCCTGACCGGCGACTTCAACATCGTCGCGCTTCCGGAGGGGATGGGGCTTCCCGACGACATTCCACGCCTGGAGGGCCCGGACGCCCCCTTCCCGACCAGCCTCGAGGGCCTGCCCTACCTCCGCCGATACGGCTTCTGAGCCCGGCTCAAGCGGGCCCGGCCAGCCGCCCCTCCGCCGCCAGGCGCGCATAGTAGGCGCAGTAGGCGTCGAAGAAGGCCCCGCCGGTCCAGCCGGGCGGCAGGCAGGGCTCATCGTTCACCCGCACCCGGGGCTCGGGAAAGTCGACCTGGTCATTCAGGACGAGGTCACAGGCCAGGCCCAGGCGCGGGGCGGCCTCGGCGGCGAGGCGTCGGGCGAAGTCACCCTGGGTCCCCACAAGGCCGGAGGGCCGGGCGTTCAGCTTCACCGGTTCACCCGCCGCCAGCAGGCGCTCCGCCAGCCGGGCATAGGCCGCCGTCAGGTCGGGGACCGGTTGATTGTCGCGGACATAGGCCGGGGTCAGCACCCGCCCGGGCTCCCCCCGGAACCAGGCCTGGAACAGGGACCAGCCCATCCGACCCTCCTCCAGCACGCCGAAGGGGTTGGCGATGACGAACCGTCCGAAGGCCAGGCCAGCGTTCGCCGCAAAGCCCGCCAGGGCCTGGCCGGTCAGGCTCTTGGAGAGGCCGTAGGGGCTGACCGCCGGGGCGTCCGGACCCTCACCGCCCTCCCCTGGCTCGAAGACCGTCGCCGTGGAAATCAGGGCCCGGCAGCCGCCCGCCGCCGCCGCCCGCACGGCCGCATCGGCGCCTTCCAGGTTTCGCGCCACGCCCGCCGCGACGTCGTAGTCGGGGGAGCGATAGCCGGGAATGTCCGCCGCATGGTGGGCGAAAACATCGAAGCGACCCGTGCGGGCGAGGTCGCGGAACTGGTCGCTGTCGAGGGGCGCGGCGAAGACCCGCGCCGCGCTGCCTGCCAGCCGGGCGACCCGCTCGCCGCGCAGGCCCGGATAGGCGTCGGCGTCCCGCGTCAGGGGGGCAACCACCTCGTACCCGGCAGCGGCCAGGGCCTCGGCGATCCAAAGGCCGGTGAAGGAACTGGCGCCGGTCAGGAGGATCCGGGCCATGGTCAGGTGGGCTTGAAGTCCGGCCAGGTGGCGTCGCGGTCCGACATCACCCGGGGCTCGGCCGGCCAGTCGATGGCGAAGGCCGGGTCGTTCCAGCGCACGCCTTCCCCCTTCCCGGGCTCGAAGAAGCGGTCGATCTCGTAGAGGACGTCGGTGTCGGCCTCCAGGGTCAGGAAGCCATGCGCCAGGCCCCGGCCGATCAGGAAGGCCCGCCCCGTTTCGGCGCTCAGTTCCACGCCGGTCCACTGGCGGAAGGTGGGGCTGCCCGGCCTGAGGTCCACGGCGACGTCGAAGATCCGCCCCCGCGCCACACGCACCAGCTTGCCCTCGTCGAAGGGCGCGGCCTGGAAGTGCATGCCCCGAAGGGTGAAAGCGGCGGTGTTCCGCGACAGGCTGGTCTGCGCCGGCGAGAAGGGATGGCCGGCGGCGGCGAAGGCCCGGGGGCAAAACAGCCGGGCAAAGGCTCCCCGCTCGTCCTGCACGGGGTCGATGTCCACC
>CAIZKE010000016.1 GCA_903933475.1 uncultured Alphaproteobacteria bacterium
CGTGGAGCGCGAGGACATCGCGCTTTCGGGCGTAGACTTCCTGCGCCCCGAGAACCTCCACATCCAGGCCCTGTCTCACGTCACCCTCACCCTGCCGGGAGAGGCACCCGTGCGTGGCATGGGCGTGTTCGAGCAGCTGATCCTGGGTCCCTACAGGCCCTACGGGTTCGGATGACCGCATTCGGCGCTTGCCCCGCCCCATCCGCCACGGGCAAGCTGCTCCCATTGCTCCTTGTTCCGGCGGAATTACGCCGCAGTTTCTGAAAGTCTGAACTTTGACCTCTTCCGCCGAAGCCGCCTTCGACGCCGCACAGTCCCCGCACTTTGCCTCCATCGACGCCCTGGTCTCAGGCCTTGCCGAGGTGGGCTACATCGCCTCCCGGCGGATCGCGACCTCGCTCTACATGGCCGTCCGCCTGCAGAAGCCGATCCTGGTCGAGGGTACGGCGGGGGTGGGCAAGACCGAGCTTGCCCTCTGTACCGCAGCCCTGCTCGGCCTGCCCCTGATCCGGATGCAGTGTTACGAGGGCCTGGACGAGTCCAAGGCCCTCTACGAGTGGAAGTACGGCAAGCAGCTCCTCTACACCCAGATCCTCAAGGACCGGATGGGCGTGGCCCTGGCGGACGCCCCGGACATGGACGCGGCCATGGACCGGCTGCACGGCATGGGCGACCTGTTCTTCTCAGAGCCCTTCCTGGAACCCCGACCGCTGATGAAGGCCCTGCAGGAGCGGGAGGGCTGCGTCCTCCTGATCGACGAGATCGACAAGTCGGACGAGGCCTTCGAGGCCTTCCTGCTGGAAGTGCTGTCGGCATACCAGGTGTCCATTCCAGAGCTCGGCGTCCTGAAGGCCGAGACGCCGCCCATCGTCTTCCTGACGTCGAACAATGTCCGCGACCTGGGCGACGCCCTGAAGCGGCGGTGCCTGCACCTGCACATCCCCCTGCCCGACGCCGCCCTGGAGAAGAAGATCGTCGCCAGCCGGGTGCCGGGGATCGAGGCGCGGCTCACCGCCCAGCTGGTGGACTTCGTCCAGTCCCTGCGCGGCCTGGACCTTCGCAAGTCGCCCTCCATCTCGGAGACTGTCGACTGGGCTCGGGCCCTGATCCTGCTCAACGCCGACGCCCTCGAGGGCGAGGTGGTCCGCGACACCCTGAACGTGCTGCTGAAGTTCGAGCAGGACATCGTCGCCGTCGAGCCCCAGATCGCCGAACTCATCCGCCAGGCCGGAGCCTGATCCTCCGGTGCAGGCGGCGCTCGAGGACTTCTTCCGCGCCCTGAGGGCGGCGGATGTCCGGGTCTCCCCGGCGGAGGCGATCGACGCCCACCGCACGGTGGATGTCGTGGGCTTCGCCGACCGGGAACTGTTCCGCGACGCCCTTTGCGCGACCCTGGCCAAGACCGCCGACGAGGTGACCCGGTTCGAGTCGGTATTCGACACCTTCTTCGACCGCCGTTCCGAGGCCCCGTCTCCACAGGCCCCGCCCGAGGGCCAGGGCGACCCGATGGAGGGCCTGCCCCCGGAGGCGCAGGAGTCCGACCTAGCGCGCATGTTGATGGCAGGCGATGGTGCCGCCCTCGCCCAGGCCATGGAGGCGGCGGCCGAGCGGGCAGAGGTCTCCCGGATCCGGCTCTCGACCCAGCGCGCGCGACTGTCCCGCCGGCTCCTCGAGGAGATGGGGCTTTCGGAGATCGAGCGCATCCTCGCCGCGGCACGGCGGCTGGGCGGACCGGGCGAGGCCGGGGCCGAACGGCTCGAGGCGGCGCGCAAGGCCCTCGCGGCCCAGGCCGCAGCCTATGTCGAGCGCCAGCACGAGCTCTACGCCTCAGGCAGCGGCAAACGACTGCGCGAGGAGATGCTGGCGCGGAAGGCGCTGAACGCCGAGGGCGGCATCGACCCGGTAGACCAGGCCATGATGCAGGCCCTGGTCAAGCGGATGGCCAAGCGGCTCGCCGATCGCTACTCGCGTCGCCGCAATGTCGCCTGGACCGGTCACCTGGATGTCCGCCGGACCCTCAGGAAATCGATGGGCTATGGGGGCATGCCCTTCGACATCGTCTTCAAGACGAAGAAGGTCGACAAGCCCTCCATCGTCGCCATCTGCGACGTGTCCAAGTCGGTGGCCGCCGCAGCCCAGTTCCTCCTGACCTTCCTCTACTCCCTGAACGAGGTCGTCGACCGGCTCGAGGCCTTCGCCTTCTCCGGGAGGATGATCAGCGTGAACGGGGTGCTCGACGACCACCCCGTGGAAACCGCGATCTTCGAGGTCCTGAAGCAGATCGGCTTCCAGCAGACCGACTACGGCAAGTCGCTGGAGGACTTCGCCGACCAGCACATGGACCGCATCGACCGTCACACCACGGTGATCATCCTGGGCGACGCCCGGTCGAACTATGCCAACCCCCGGCTCGACATCCTGGCCACGATCCAGAAGCGGTCCCGGGCGGTCATCTGGCTGAACCCCGAGCCGGAAAGCTACTGGAGCCAGGGGGACAGCGTAATGAACCGCTACGAGCGGTTCTGCCACGTGGCCAAGACCTGCAACACGCTCGAGCAGCTCGAACGCATCATCGACGACGTCCTGCGGACCTACATCCCGCACTGATCCCCGCAGGGAGCCGTTTGGCTCAGCCGGCGACGAGCAGGGCCGGATCGACGGGAAGCCGGCGGACCCGCTTTCCGGTGGCCGCGAAGATGGCGTTGCAGAGGGCGGGCGGGGCTGGCGGCAGGGCCGGTTCGCCGAGTCCGGTCGGCGGATGGTCGGACAGGACGAAATGCACCTCGACGGGGGGCGCATCGGCCATCCGCATCAGACGATAATCATCGAAGTTACCCTGCACGACGGCACCGCCCTCGAGGGTGATTTCCTGCCCCAGGGCGGCGGAGAGGCCGTCGAGGACCGAGCCCTGCACCTGGTTGATCGCCCCGGAAGGGTTGACGATCTGCCGGCCAACGTCCCCGGCCACCCAGACCTTCTCGACCCGGATCCGTCCGTCGTTCGCCACCCGGACCTGGACGACCTCGGCGAAGTAGCCGAGGTGGCTGAAGTGGAAGGCGACGCCCTGGCCCTGTCGCGGCGCCATGCGGGTGCGCCCCCAGCCGGAGACCTCGGCGACCTTCTTCAGGACCCCCCGCATCCGGGCGGCGTCGTAGCCGTCCCGTCCCGGCGTTCCCACCAGGCCCTGCTCGCCCAGGAGTTTGAGCCGGAAGGCGAGCGGATCGGCGCCCGCCGCATGCGCCAGCTCGTCGAGGAACCCCTGGACGGCGAAGGAGATCCCGTTGGAGCCTGGCGCGCGCAGGGGCCCGGTCGGGGTGGGACTGGGCAGGATGGAAAGCCCGTAGCGGAAATTGGGCACGAAACGGGCGGGGAACTCGGTGGCCGACATGCCGGCCGACCGCGCCGTCTGCACGCCCTGTCCCGGTGTCAGGAAGTGGTCGTGCCAGGCCACCAGCTGGCCGGAGGCGTCCAGTCCGCCCTCGAAATTGTGCCACCCGGCCGGGCGGTAGAAGGCCTGGCGGATATCGTCCTCGCGGGTCCAGAGGAGCTTGACCGGCGCGCCGGTCTCCCGGGCGATCCAGGCAGCCTCGACCATGTACTCATTCGACAGGCGGCGGCCGAATCCCCCGCCGCACCGGACCAGGTGGACGGTGATGTCCTCGGGCCGGATACCCAGGGTCTTGGCCACCAGTTGCCGGCCGGACTCGGGGTTCTGGGTCGGCGCCCAGATCTCCATGCGGCCCTTGCTGTAATGCGCCGTGCAGTTCTGCGGCTCGAGGGCCGCATGGGCCAGGTAGGGATAGTGGTAGGTCGCTTCGATCCGCTTGGCGGCACCCTTCAGGGCGGCGTCGACATCGCCATCATGCCGCTCGATCCGGTCCACGCTCGACCGGGCGGTCGAGGCCATCCGGGCCTCCAGGTCGCGGCTGGACAGGCCTGGCTCTTCGGGTGCCTTCCATCGGATGTTGAGGCGGTCCCGCCCCTTGCGGGCCTGCCACCAGGTGTCTGCGACGACGGCCACTCCGGGGGACAGGGCCTCCGTCCCCCCAGCGCCTTCCACCCTGAAGGCCTTGCGCACACCCTTGACGGCACGGGCGGCGTCGAGGTCGGCCGTCTCCACACCCGCTCCGAAGACCGGCGCCTTCTCGAAGGTGGCGAACAGCATGCCGGGCACGACGACATCGATTCCAAACAGGGGTTTGCCGGTGACGATGGACGGCGTGTCCACCTGGGCAATGGGCTGGCCGATGATCCGGAAGGCCTTCGGGTCCTTGAGCTTGAGGCTTCGCGGATCGGGGGCCGGCAGGGCTGCCGCGGCAGAGGCAAGGGATCCATAACCTGCAGATCGGCCCGACGCCGCATGCACCACCCGCCCGGGCTCGGTAGAGCAGGTCGCAGGATCGACACCCCAGGACTTGGCGGCGGCGGCGATCAGCAGGGCCCGCCCCGTGGCACCGACCCGACGCAGTTCATCCCAGTGCAGGGGGGTCGACATGGACCCGCCAGCAAACTGGCGGCCATAGAGGCTGGGATCGGAGTCCGCCTGGACGGTGCGCACCTTCGACCAGTCCGCATCCAGCTCCTCGGCGATCAACATGGGCATGGAGGTCTTCACCCCCTGGCCGATCTCTGGGTTCTTGCTGACCACCTCGACCCAGCCGTCGGGCTGGACCGTGACGTAGGCGTTGAGCCGGGCGGCAGATGCCGCTGCCTCGCCCTTTCCGGCCAGGCTGAAGCCCAGTACCAGGCCACCGCCACCGCCGGCGGCCAGTTGAATCACCTCGCGGCGCGACGCGCCATTTCCATCGGCCATGGTCAGGCCTCCCCGGTCTGGCCGGACGCCTGCCGCACCGCGGCCCGGATCCGGTTGTAAGTGGCACAGCGGCAGAGGTTTCCACTCATCGCCGCATCGATGTCCTCGGCGCTGGGCTTGGGGTTCGACGCCAGCAGCGCCGTCGCCGACATGATCTGCCCAGGCTGGCAGTATCCGCACTGGGCGACGTCGAGGTCCGCCCAGGCCTTCTGGACCCGCGCGCCAACCTCGGACTCGCCAATCCCCTCGATGGTGGTGACCTTGCCCTTTCCCACCGCCTCGACCGGAAGGGCGCAGGACCGCACAGGGGTCCCGTCGACGTGGACGGTACAGGCGCCGCACTGGCCGATCCCGCAGCCGAACTTTGGGCCCAGTACGCCCAGGGAGTCCCGCAGGACCCAGAGCAGGGGCGTATCGGGGTCGACATCGACGCGGCGGTTGCGTCCGTTTACGCTCAGGGTGAAGGCCATGAACTCGCTCCGTTTCTCTCCCCGTCCGGTGACCAGGTCTCCCGGACTCAATCCTACAGTACCGGCCCTCAGCCGATCACGACCACATGGTCGGGCAGTTCGTTCGGGTTGTCGCCCTCGATGGGCGGGAAATGCTCGGCAAGGACCGATCCGCAGATATCCACCGCAGCGACAAAGCCTCCGGCAGCGTCACGGGTGCGGAGTCCCTTGACCAGCCTGGCCATCGCCTCGTTCCAAACCCCGGAATCGACGCGGGCGGCGATGCCCTCGTCGGCGATAAGCTCGGCCATCCGTTCCCACTCTGAAACGAAGATCAGTATGCCAGTGCGTTCGCGGGTCGCCTGCAGGTTCTTGGACAGGAACTGTTCGTAGGCCCGGCGCCGGACCCGGTCGCGCATCAGGCTGCGGGGGGTCAGGAAACGCCTCACTGCCGGCAGCCAGGCCAACATCAGGACCAGGATAAACAGGAAGACCTGTAGGAGAATGACCCCCAGCACCGCCTCGCGGGCGGCAACACCGGCCGCGGCACCGACGGCCGCCGCGGTCCAGCCGCCCTGGATAAGCCCGGGGACCGTCACCTGGACGCCTCCCGCCAGCAGGAGGGCCGGTGCAGCGAGGGCCGCAAAGGCCGCAGCGGCCAGGGGCGTCTCGCGATAATCCCCGCAATCGGGCGCGACGATGCAGAAAATCTCGCCGCGGGTGTGGAGTTCAGCCCTGGCGACCGCCTCGGCGACCTGTCTGCGTTCGTCCTCGGTCAGCACCATCACCAGCTCCCTGAAGATCCGCCGCCGCCGAAACCGCCGCCACCACCGCCAAATCCACCGCCGCCGAAACCGCCGCCGCCGCCGCCCCATCCACCCATGGGCGGCAGGATCACGGGACCACCGAGGCCAGAGCGCCGGAACGAACGCCCGCCGCCTCGCATGACCGAGGTGAGGACCCAGAAGATCAGGACCAGGACGATCAGAGTCACCAGGGGCGACCCGCCACCTTTGTGGGCGGCCTCACCGGCCTTGCGGACATTGGCGCGCGCCTCCCCCTCGGGAAGGGCGAGCTGGGCAGCCACCGTATCGGCACCAGCCAGTATTCCCGATTCCATATCACCCCGGCGGAAGGCGGGGGCGATCTGGGACTGGATGATCACCGAGCTGAGAGTGTCGGTGAGGATCGGTTCGAGGCCGTAGCCGACCTCGATTCGCACCCTGCGCTCGTTGGGGGCCACGATGAGCAGCACCCCGTCGTCGCGCTTGGCGTCCCCGATGCCCCAGGACCTGCCCAGCTGGTACCCATAGTCCTCGATGGGATAGCCCTGGAGGTCCGGGATGGTGGCCACCACCATCTGCCGGCCAGTCTTATCCTCGAGGTCCTTGAGGCGTGAGGTGAGCTTCTGTTCCGCCTCGGGCGACAGCAGGTTCGCGGCGTCCACTACCCGTCCGGTCAGGGGCGGGAAGGCCGGCGCCGCCAGGGCGGCGCCGGCGAAGGCCACGAAGGCCAGGACCGCAAGGACAATGGGTCCTGCGCTCCGGTTCCTCGTCATTGGGCAGGTGCAGGCGCGGCTGCAGGCGCCTGCGGGGCAGGCCCCGTCGGGCTGAAGCTCACAGTCGGAGCCGTTTGGGCGGCTTCGTTCGCGGCGAACATCTGCATCGGCTTGGAGCCGCGGTGCACGACCGTCCAGAACGAGTTCGGGAAGGTCTTGAACTCGAGGTTATAGTTCCGAACGGATTCATTGTAGTCGCGCCGGGCGATGGCGATGCGGTTCTCCGTCCCCTCAAGCTGGGACTGGAGGGCCAGGAAGTTCTGGTTGGACTTCAGGTCCGGATAGCGCTCCTGGATCATCATCAGTCGACCAAGGACGCCCGAGAGCTTGTCTTGGGCGGCAGAATACTCCTGGAACTTCGCCGGATCGGTCAGGGTATCGGCATCCACCTTGACCTGGGTGGCGGAGGCCCGGGCCTGGGTCACCTCGGTCAGGACATTGCGCTCCTGGGAGGCGTAGCCCTTCACGGTCTCGACGAGATTGGGAATGAGGTCTGAACGGCGCTGGAACTGGTTCTGCACTTCGGCCCACTGGGCCTTTGCCGCCTCTTCCTTGGTGGGAATGGCGTTCACGCCGCAGGCCGCCAGGAACAGGGGGGCGGCGAGGACAAGCAGGGCGCGGACGAGTGTCTTTCGGGTCTTGATCACGATTTAGGCTCCGATCCTGTCACCGCTCCGAGGCGGCCAGTTCTGCAAGATGGCCCGCCCGGGGGGGTTTCGCAATGCAGACCCTGCAAGAGGGCTCAGCGACGCCGGGCTGACGCGCTCTTCTCGCGAAGGGCCTGGAACTCGGAGTCCGGCCGCCAGTCGGGCCATTGACGGCTATTCGCGAGCCGGCCTGCCATGTCGACGACCAGGTCGACATCGGCCGCCGCGCCACGCAGGTCCCAGTCGGCGCTCCAGGCGTCGCAGGCCTTGTGGTAGCACGTGTCCGTATAAGCAGTGACCCAGGCGTCGCCCGCAGCGCGGCCGCCCTGGACCAGGTCGGCGCCGCCGCCGAGGCCCATAAGCAGCAGGGCGGGCACCCCCCGTCGGGCGAGGCTGAAGTGGTCGGCCCGGAAGAACAGGGCGCGTTCGGGGCGGGCGTCGGGTGTCACCGTCCGCTTCTGGCGACGGGCCGCCTCGGCCAGAAGGTCATCGAGCCCGGACTGGCCCGCGCCCACCAGCACAACGTCGCGGGCGGGGCCGGCGGTCTGAAGAATGTCGAGGGTCAGGTTGGCCGCCATCCGCTCGAGTGGGACCGTGGGATTGGCCCCGAAGTACTCAGATCCCAGCAGGCCGCGCTCCTCGGCGGTCCACAGGGCGAAGAGTACCGAGCGTTCGGGACGCTGGTCCTGGGCCAGCAGCCGCGCCGCCTCCAGGACCCCGGCCACCCCCAGGGCGTCGTCTATGGCACCTGGCCGGATGCGCCGGCCCTGTGCGTCCGGCGGGCCTTCGCCGTAGGCGTCCCAGTGGGCGGCGACCATCACCGTCTCATCCGGACGGCTGTGGCCCGGCAGGCGGGCGATGACATTATGGCTGTCGAACCGGCTGTGGGCGACGCCAACGTCGGCGCGGAAACGCATTCCCTTCAGCTCGACGGGGCGGAAGTCCGCCGACCGCGCCTGCCGCCGCAAGGCCGCAAGGTCCAGGCCTGCGGCCGAGAAGAGGCGGGCGGAAGCCTCTGCGGACAGCCATCCCTGAAGGGGAAGCCGCTCGGCCTCGGGACGCGGACGGGCGACGTCATAGCCCTCTCCGGCAGAGGCGATCACCGTCGACCAGCCATAACCCGCACCTTCGGTCTGATGGACGACCAGGGCGGCGATCGCGCCCCTCCGGACAGCTTCCTCGAACTTGTAGGTCCAGCGGGCATAGTAGGTCGCGGCCCGGCCTCCGAACTGGCCGGCCACCGCATCCGCCGCCGTGGCCTCGAAGTCGGGATCATTGATCAGGAAGACGGCAACCTTTCCACGCAGGTCGACGCCCTTGAAGTCATCCCAGCGGCGCTCCGGTGCCGTAACGCCATAGCCGACGAAGACCATGGGCGCGTCCTGCACGGTGACCCGGTCGACCGGCAGGAGGCTGATGACTGAGATGTCGCGCCCGGAAGCCAGGACCGTCTCGCCCTTGGGCCCGGAGACCGCAAAGCGGCCGTCCGCCGCCAGCTGGGTCCGGATCATGGGAACGGGCTGGACAAAGCGTCCCCCTGGGCCGGCAGGCTCCAGGCCCAGCTTCCGGAAGGCGGCCTCCAGGTAGGCAAGGGTCTTCGCCTCGCCAGGCCCACCCGGTGCGCGGCCGGCATAGGGGTCCGAGGCCAGCTCCCGGGTGATGTCAGAGAGCCGGGCGGGATCCGTCCGGTCCCGCGCCACCGCGGGTGCGGCCAGGAAGACGCTGAACAGGCCGGAGAGTATCAGGGCGGGCAGGATCAGTTGGGGGCGGAGGCGCAGGGTCATACAAACCAGTCTCCGGATTTCGCCCCGACCTGGCAAGGCGTTCAGGCGGGGGACCCCGCCAGCTCTTCCTCGACCTGGCCAAGGCGGTCCTTGCCGAAGAACATCTCGTCGCCGACGAAGAAGGTGGGAACCCCGAAGACGCCGCGGGCCACCGCCGCCTCGGTGTTGGCGACCAGCTCGGCCTTGACCTCCGGGTCCTGGGTCGCCTCCAGGAGGGCGCGGGCGTCCAGGCCGGCC
>CAIZKE010000017.1 GCA_903933475.1 uncultured Alphaproteobacteria bacterium
CTCAATCACCATGCCATCCGACAGGAGCAGAATGGACTTCTTCGACTTCTCGCGGGTCCAGTACTCGGCGATCTGCACAAAGTCGCCGTCCAGCCAGGGGCTTGACATGTTCTGCCAGGCCTCACCGGCCCAGTCCGATTGTTCCGCGCCGGGATAGGCCTTTTCGAAGGCCGCCTTGGTCATGGAGTCGGTGACGAAGCAGTAGTTCCAGTCCGAGCTGTCCGCTGCGCTGGCGTAGCAGTCGGGATACACGCTGAGAGGGTTCGAAACCCGCTCAATCACGATGTCCTGCTGAAAGGTGTCGTCCGACGAATAGCGGGTGTTAATGCGAAAATACCCGAAGCCGCCGAACACCGCGTGTTCCAAGGCCGTGTCGTAGGCCACCTCAGCGTTTGAGGACTGTTCGATGTTGCGGATCACGCCGTTGAGGATTTCGGCTGTATCCGGGTCGGCCTGGTCGTCGACCGGCAGGACCTTGATCCCCGGCTTGTTCTTGCGGGCGTCGTTGACCACCTGGCGGCCCATGCTCACCAGTTTGTTGACCGTCAGGCAGGGCCGGCCCTCAAGTTCCCGATCCCGGCGCACCCGCTCCGGCCACTGGTTCTCCAACAGGCTGAAGTCGATGTCATCTTCAAAGGCCGTGCGGTTGTGCGCGTCGTGTTCGGCGCTCTTGTCGAAGGCCTCGAGGGCGTCCTTGATGATGTCATCCGGCTTGGAGGTCTTGGCGTCGTACTTGCTCATGCCGCCAGCCTCCCTGCGCGTTTAACAACACCCATGTAGGCAGGCGACATGCCGTAACGCTTGGACAGCTGCAAAAGGCTTTCGGATGATGCCTGGATAGCCTTTACGTCGTCGGCCCAAAGCTTCTGTCGAGAGCGACCGCCGCCGCGCAAAGTGCCGTGCGCCTTGGCGTCTTGCATGTTGGCCGCCCTTGTTGACCAACGAAGGTGGCGACCGTTGCAGCACAGCTTCTGGCCGCATGCGTGAGCGACTTCAGGCGCATCATCTGGCCGTGCGCCATGCGCCAGCACGCAGGCCCGAACGTGGGCGTCGATATTGACTTTCCGGTTACGCTTTCCAGTCGGCAGGTCATGGGCGCCGTATCCACTGCTCTTGCGAACCGCAAACGGCCACAGGATGCAGTCGTCCGTTCTTGCTTGAGCCGCCTCAGAAAGGAATTGTTCGCGCGTCACGCCAGCCAACTCCCTGAGCTCACTTGCCGCGCCGCCCGCCGTTCAGGCCGGGGCGCTTCATAGGCCACGCACATCAGCCCAAAGGCGTCCGCCGCATGGCTCGACCAGTCGTGTTCCGGCCCGAGGCCAATGCCCCGCGCCTCGTCCCGCTTTTCGTGGTAGTGGCCAAGCGCATCCAGGCCTCCGGCGCACCGCGTGGCGTCGAACCAGATGGACGGGAACAGTCGCCGCGCCGCCTCGACCCGCGCCGATGCCGCACCGCGTCCCTGATTGGGAACCACCTCAACCGAGAACCCGGCTTCCCGCAGGGCGCTCTCGTAAGACACCGCGAACACCTTGTCCGCCTGCGCTCCGTCGTGAGGCAGGACGCACAGGGCCTGGTCGTATCCCCTGCCCCGCAGCCAGCCTACGTGAGCGGCAAGCGGCTGGCCCTGGGCCTCGTAGTAGTCCAGCACCCGGACTTCCCGTCCAATGAACTGCGCCACCCAGATCGAGCAGGCGTCAGCCTTGGCCCCGGTTCCGCCGATGTCCCAGAACGCCCGGTAGGTCATGAGCGGATCGGCCGCCACATGGCCCACGCGGCCCTCAGAGCGGGCTTTGGTGAGGCTCGGGGCGTAGTAGGCCCCATCCGTTATCGAGGCGTAGTCACCGTTCCAGACGTGGGCGTATTGGTCGGGCGCGTTCACCAGGTCAAACCGGCGCTCGGCGTCGAGTTCGTCCGGGAACCAGTGGTTGTTGTTCCAGTTGGCGTGGACCACCACCGCGTCAGGCGGAAGCTCCGGCCCTCGCAGCAGCTGGTCCACCGGGTCGGTCTTCAGCTTCGGGTTCCATGAGAACCACAGTTCCGAGCCCGGCTTGCGGATCGTCGGGCGTAGCAGTCTCAGCGAGGTAGGCGACAGGCTGCGGGCTTCCTCGACCCACGCCACGTCGTAGCCTTCCAGGGACTTGATGCTTTCCGCCGTGTGGTCCTGCATCCCGACGAAGTTGATCTCGCCACCGCCGGGGGTGCGGATCATCTTGTCGAGGATCTCGAACCCCGGCACCTCGAACTTCTGGATCTGATCCTCGATCAGCCGCTTGGCGCTGTCCCTCAGGGACTTCTGGACCTCACGGACGCAGAGGATGCGGAAGCCAGACACCTCGACACAGCGGCGAACAGCCAAGGCGGCGAAGAAGTGCGACTTGCCCGACCCTCGCCCGCCCCATGCGCCTTTGTAGCGGGCCGGTTTCAACAGCGGTTGA
>CAIZKE010000018.1 GCA_903933475.1 uncultured Alphaproteobacteria bacterium
CGCCACCTCCCCCAAAGAGGTGGAGGATTTAGCGCCGTCTCATTGCTCCCCATCAGGGGGAGCTCCGGGCGAAGCCCGGTGCGGGGGTCAACGGCGACCTCGGCTGAACTCGGTGCCTAGGCGCCCGCCGGGACCGGCGTGCCGGTCGGGGCTGGGGCGGCGACGATGTCCCGGGCTTCGGGCGGGATAGCGTCGTAGATGGTCGGCGGGGTGATGCCCAGGCGACGGCGCGCGCCGTCCAGGGGTTCGGCGAGCAGGGCCTCGTAGTCCTCGCCCAGCAGCCACTTGGCAGCCTTCCCGCGCTGGTAGCCCTGCAAGATGGCCCGGGCGTAGGGATAGCGGCCGCCGCGGGTGCGCGACACTGCCCCCATGGCGATCAGGGCCCAGCCGAGGCTGCGGGTCTGCGGGTAGGAGAAGGCCACCAGGCAGGCCTCGCCCAGTCCATCGCGTCCATAGCCCGACAGGATGTGCCAGAGGTCGTGGACGTCCCGGGTCCGGCGGGCCATCCAGGCCACGGGATGCGGGGTGTCGATATCGCCGCCCGTCTCGCGGCTGACCTCGGCGAGGCCCTCCGCCGACAGGTCCTGGCTGCGGATGAAGGTCCGGTAAGCCGCGCCCACCGAGCCCTCGGGGAGGCTGTCCAGCCAGGCGTCATCCATGAGCCTGCGGGCGAACTCGACGCGCTCGTAGGCGATCCGGCCGCCCCGGGGTGTCGAGCAGAGCCGGCGGTAGTTCTCGCCCATGGAGTCCCCCGACAGGGCCCGCATGATCTCGAAGACCTGGCGGGTGTCCTCCTTGTCGCGAAGCAGGCGGCGCAGGGCGCGGAGCGCTGCGCCCCACTCACGGCGGGGGGCGGGGATGGGGGAATCAGCTGTCAGAACACTGGCGGTCATGGCGTCCACTAAACATTGCTTAGTTTGGATGGAGTTAGCGCCCGAGGGCTCTGGATTCAAGGGTCTGCCGCCTGTCGCCCGTATGATGTACTCCTGAGGCCACATGACTCTTCGGAAACGCTCCCTCAACCTCGCGGGCCACGCCACCTCCCTGGCCATGGAGCCTGAATTCTGGACGGCGCTGGAGTCCATGGCGGCGGCCCGGGGCCTGCGCCTCTCCGCCCTCGTCGCCGAGATCGACGCCGGGCGCGGGAACCGCCCCCTCGCCTCGGCCTGCCGCGTCGCCGCCCTGCAGGCGAAGGGCTGAATCCCCCGCACGTCGCGTGCTACATCGGTTTCCATGTCGGAGACGGAATCACATGACAGCGGGGAAGACCGGCCCCTGACCCTCAGCGAGAGGGCCAGCGCAGGGCTGCGCGCCAGCGAGGCGGACTACCTCAAGGGACTTAACGCTGAACAGCGCGAGGCCGTGGAGGCCGTCGACGGGGCCGTCCTGGTGCTGGCTGGTGCCGGTACCGGCAAGACCCGGGTGCTGACCACGCGCCTGGCCCACATCCTCGCCACCGGCCGGGCCCGGCCCTGGGAGATCCTGGCGGTCACCTTCACCAACAAGGCCGCGCGGGAGATGCGCGAACGTCTCGCCACCATCCTCGGGCCCGAGGCTGAGGGCCTGCGCTGGCTGGGCACCTTCCACTCCATCGCCGCCCAGATCCTGCGTCGCCACGCCGAGATCGTGGGCCTGAAGTCCACCTTCACCATCCTCGATACCGACGACCAGGAGCGCCTGATCAAGCAGGTGATGGAGGCGGCCAACATCGACGTGAAGCGGTGGACGCCCAAGGCCCTGGCCGGCCTCATCGACAACTGGAAGAACCGCGGCTGGACGCCTGAAAAGCTGCCCTCCGGAGAGGGCGCAGGCTTTGCCGGCAACAAGGTCCAGGACCTCTACCGGGCCTACCAGGAGCGCCTGAGGGTGCTGAACGCCTGCGACTTCGGCGACCTCCTCCTGCACAACCTGACCCTGCTCCAGGCCCGGCCCGACATCCTGGAGGAGTACCACCGCCGCTTCCGCTACATCCTGGTCGACGAATACCAGGACACCAACGTCGCCCAGTACCTCTGGCTGCGCCTCCTGGGCCAGTCCCGGGGCAATGTCTGCTGCGTGGGCGACGACGACCAGTCGATCTATGGCTGGCGGGGCGCCGAGGTGGACAACATCCTGCGTTTCGAAAAGGACTTCCCGGGCGCCAAGGTCGTCCGGCTGGAGCGCAACTACCGCTCCACGGCCCACATCCTGGGCGCGGCCTCGGGCCTGATTGCCGCCAACCGGGGCCGGCTGGGCAAGACCCTTTGGACCGAGGCCGAGGGCGGGGCCAAGGTCCTGGTGCGCGGCGTCTGGGACGGCGAGGCCGAGAGCCGGCTGGTGGCCGAGGAGATTGAGCGCGCCCGCCGGGGCGAGCGCGACGAAGGGCCCCTCGTCTACCGGGACATGGCCATCCTGGTCCGGGCCTCCTTCCAGATGCGCGCCTTCGAGGAGCGCTTCGTCCTGATGTCCATCCCCTACACGGTGGTGGGGGGGCCGCGCTTCTTTGAGCGCGCCGAGATCCGCGACGCCCACGCCTACCTGCGCCTCGTGCAGTCGCCGGACGACGACCTGGCCTTCGAGCGCATCATCAACACCCCGCGCCGGGGCATAGGCGAGGCCTCGGTCCAGAAGCTGTTCCTGATCGCCCGGGCCTCGGGCGTCTCGGCCCTGGCCGCCGCCCGGGAGGCCGCCGTCACCGACGAGCTACCGGCCCGCACCCGCACCTCGCTGGCGAACTTCCTGCGCGACCTGGACCGCTGGACGGCCCTGTCCCGCGACACCCACCACGCCCGGGTGACTGAGGCCATCCTCGAGGAGAGCGGCTACACCGACGCCCTGCGGGCCGACCGCACGCCCACCGCCCAGACCCGGCTGGAGAACCTGAAGGAACTGGTCCAGTCCATGGACGCCTTCGACACCCTCCAGGCCTATCTGGAGCACGTCTCCCTGGTCATGGACATGGACCGCGGGCCCCAGGCCGACGCCGTCCAGATCATGACCCTGCACTCGGCCAAGGGGCTGGAGTTTCCCCTGGTCTTCCTGCCCGGCTGGGAGGAAGGGGTCTTCCCCTCCCAGCGCAGCCTGGACGAGACCGGCGAGAAGGGGCTCGAGGAGGAACGACGCCTGGCCTATGTCGGCCTGACCCGGGCCCGCAAGTCGGCGCGGATCTCCTTCGCCGCCAACCGCCTGGTCTATGGCCGCTGGACGAACCAGCTACCCAGCCGCTTCGTCGATGAACTGCCCGAGGCCCACGTCGAGGCGGTCTCCGAGACCGGCTATTTCAGTGGTGGCCCCGGCATGCAGGCGACGGCCAGCCGATGGGACGAGACCCCGGCCTTCGGGTCCACCTACGACTCCCCCGGCTGGCGCCGCGCCCAGGACCGGCCCCGCCCCGCGGCGCAGGCCTCCCGCCGGTCGGTCATCGAGGGCGAGGGCAAGCTCCTCGCCGTCTCCGACCCCCAGTCCAGTGCCTTCGCCCGGGGCGACCGGGTCTTCCACCAGAAGTTCGGCTACGGCCGGGTCCTCGTCGCCGAGGGCTCCAAGCTGACCGTCGCCTTCGACAAGGCGGGCGAGAAGAAGGTGCTCGACAGCTTCATCGACAAGGCCTGAGCGCTTGCGGCCCGGCAACCGGCGCGCCATCGTGCC
>CAIZKE010000019.1 GCA_903933475.1 uncultured Alphaproteobacteria bacterium
CTCGAACAGCATGTCGAGATTGTCATCGGCGATCAGCTGGGCGGCCTCGCGGTCAGTGATGTCCTTGTGCCAGCGGAAGCCATCAACCCACTGGGTGATCTGCTTCTGGGTGGGGTCTTCCTCGCCCTGGTACCAGGAGTAGCAGAACACCTCGAACCGGCTGCGGTCATAGTGCTCGAAGAGGGGCAGGGCGAAGTAGGCCACCGGGTGGCCGCGCAGGTCCGAGGACATGTAGCCCACCCGGATCTTCCCGCCGGGCGCCCGCGGCACCGGGTGGTTGATGGGCCGCCGGACGGCAGCGGCGTCGGCCAGCCGGCCCCAGATGCGATGCTGCTCGACCAGCTCCAGGCGGTCCTCCTCTGTGCGCACGCGGGCGAGGTGGGCCATGAGGGCCGTGTGGCGTCCGGCCTCGGCCCAGGTGCGCCCGACCTTGGAGAAGCTGCCGAGGGCTTCGAGCCGGTCATAGTCGGCGACGCGGACCAGGAGCTCGTAGATGACCTTCAGGTTGCCGGGGGTCAGCTCGGCCTGGTCGAGGACCTCAACCATGGTGCGGTAGGCGGTCTCGAGGTTGCCGCCCTCGTCACCGGTCCGGTCCCGACCCAGGCTCTCGGCATAGGTGATGCGGTAGTCGACATTGTCGGGTGCCAATTCGATGGCCCGGCGGAAGTGTTCATTGGCCCGGGCGCGGTCGTAGTCGGTCAGGGCACCGGCCAGCTGGAAGTGCAGCCAGGCGGCGTCCGGCGTGACCTTGAGCATGTCGAGCATGAGCTGCTCGGCCTCGCGCATGCGGCCGGACCGGCGGAGCATGGACAGCCGCGCCTCCTGCAGGCGGGCGTCGCCAGGGCAGGCCTTGAGACCCCGGTCCAGGGCCTCGAGCCCCTCCACCGGACCGCGGGCGTCGGAGGCCGCAGCGGACAGGTCGAGCCAGGCATCCGCCATGTCCGGCTTCATCCGGGTGGCGAGGTTCAGCCGCTGGATGGCCTTGTCGAAGTCCTTGGCGAACCAGTGGGCCCGTCCCAGCTGGCGCTGGTGCTCGGCGTTGGAGGGCGCGCTGCGGACCAGCTGCGAGAAGACCTTGATAGCCCGGGTGTCGCGGGCGTCGTTGAAGACATTGCCGAGGTTCTGCTGGATGGCGTCGCTGCGGGGGCTGAGCCGGGCGGCCTTCTCCAGGGCCTCGATCGCCTCCGGATAGCGCTTCAGGCGACGCAGGGCGACGCCAAGGATGTTCCACAGCTCCGGGTCCCGGGGGTGCCGTTCCACCGCCCTGCGCCCGACAGACTCGGCCTGGGCATAGTCGCGGTCGCGCACCAGTATCGCGCCGAAGTTCCGGTAGACCGCCGCCGGGGCGTCGGGATCAGAGTTGAGCTGGTCCGCTGTGAGCCGCTTGCCCTCGTCGCCCCGCCCGGCCTGGAAGGCGGCTTCGGCTTCAGCGAATCGGTTGGCGGACATGGAGGCTCCGGAAGGGTCGGCCCAGGGGGCCGGAGTGGGGAGCCAATCTAGGCCGGGCCGGTGCCTGCGACAATCGCCGGCAGGCTATCGTACCGCCGTGCCCCCTCGGAGGTGGATATCTCCCGACTGTCATCAAATCGTCACTCAAACGTCATACTGGCCGCGCCTGATAAGACTTTGGTCCTTAACCGTAGACTCAGTGCCTCAAGACTCGCCCACCGCAAATCCTGCCACCTTCCCGGTCACCGCCCTTACTGTTGCGGCGGTCCTGATGGCGCTTGCCGGGGTGTGGGCGCTGGCCGGCAAGGACGCCCCCGATCTTGGCCTCGTCCTGATCGCCGGCGCCGCGGGCGCGGCCTATGCTGCCCGTCAGGTCCGCTTCCCAAAGGCGCTGCAGCGTGACCCCGGGCCGGACCCCAGTACCCAGCAGGCCCTCGAACGCGCCGAGGCCCAGGTCTCGGTCCTGCTCGATGCTGGACCGGACCCGCTGCTGGTGATCTCCGGTCGGGAACCCGATGACCTCAGTACCCTCCGGATCGAGCGCGCCAACGCCGCCGCCCGGAGCCTCTTCCGGATCACGGGCCCACCGGCCCTCCTGGTTTCCGCCCTGAGGGACCCGGAGGTCCTCTCCGCCGTCGACGAGGCGCTCTTCGGCGGTGTCGAGGCCCGTTGCGCCTTCACCTCGGGGGCCGCCCAGGAACGCAGCTTCCAGGTCCTGGCCCGGCCCCTGTCGGTCCAGGACGACGCCTTGAGTCGGGCCGTTCTGGTGTTCCGGGACGAGACCGACCAGCGTCGGGCCGAGCGCACCCGCGCCGACTTTCTTGCCAATGCCAGCCATGAGCTGCGCACGCCCCTGGCCTCGCTGAGCGGCTTCATCGAGACCCTGAGCGGACACGCGCGGGAGGACCGGGAGGCGCAGGATCGCTTCCTCGGGATCATGCGCAACCAGGCCGAGCGGATGGGCCGCCTGATCGACGACCTCCTCTCATTGAGCCGGATCGAGCTCAATGAGCACGTGGCGCCGCGCGGACAGACCGACCTCGCCCTGGCCGCCGCCGACGTGGTCGACGCCCTCGGACCTCAGGCGAAGGTGCGCGGCGTAGGTCTGGAAGCCACCCTGCCGGCGGCCGGCGAGGCCGTGATCTGCGGCGATCGCGACCAGATCGTCCAAGTGATCCAGAACCTCACCGACAACGCACTCAAGTACGCGCCACCTGGAAGTGCGGCAAAGGTGGAGGTCCGCCCGAATGTCAGCCGCGAGGCTTCCCAGGTACCCGTCCTCGAGGACGCGGCGCGCCTGACCCTGGTGAGCCCGGATGCCCTACCGCCCACCTTCATGATGATCCGGGTCCGGGACGAGGGCCCGGGGATGGACCGCGAACACCTGCCCCGGTTGGCTGAGCGGTTCTACCGCGTGGAGGGCCAGAAGAGCGGAGAGCGCCCGGGGACGGGACTGGGCCTTTCCATCGTCAAACACATCGTCAACCGGCATCACGGCGTGCTGACGGTGGAGAGCGCCCCCGGACGGGGCACTGTCTTCACGGTCCTGCTCCCGGCAAGCCTCACTGTCACAGAAGTTTCACAATCATGACCTACGGGCTAGGTGACGCCTTCGGGCGACCAGGTGAACACCGCAGCGCCGTCATGAACGCCGCTCTCGTTGAAGGGACTTCTGCAAATCCATGCTGACGGGTCTCGCCCTCCTGGTGCTCGCCGCCTTCTCCGGCGCGGTCTTCTGGGCCGCTAGCCGGCGTGCGGCGGGACTGGTCCGGTCGCCTGCTACGCCGGTCAATTCCCTGCCCTTCCACCATGGGGCCTATGCCGCCGTCTGGACCGCTGTGCCGGCCGCCCTGGTGCTGCTTGTCGCCGGCCTGTTCGGCAACTCGGTGGAGACGGCCCTGGTCAGGGCCCAGCTGCCGGCGGCTGTCCAGGCCCTCGAGGCCTCCGACCGTCAGGTCTTCCTGGATGACGCCCTGGCCGTGGCCCGGGGCGGCTCCCGCAGCGAGACCCCCTATTCCCCCGATCTCGAGGCGGCCCTCAAGGCGACGGCCTCGGAGGCCCGCGCCATCGACCTCCGGATTCGGCTGATCGGCCTCGGTTCCGCAGTGGTCCTGGCCCTGGCCGGGGCCGCCTGGGGCCTGTCCCGGATCCGCGCACCCTTCAGGGCCCGTGCGGGGGTCGAGAAGTGGATCCAGGCCCTGCTGCTCTTCTGCTCGGTGACCGCCGTCTTCACGACCGTGGGCATTGTCGCCTCCCTCGTCTGGGAAAGCTGGCGCTTCTTCCAGGCCGTTCCACCCCTGGCCTTCCTGTTTGGAATGGAGTGGGACCCCCAGAGCGCCATGTATGCGGACCAGGTGGTCTCAGAGGGCGCCTTCGGGGCGATTCCGCTCTTCGCCGGTACCTTCCTGATCATGTTGATCGCCATGACGGTTGCCGCCCCGGTGGGACTGTTCGCTGCGATCTACCTGTCGGAATACGCCTCGGCGACGAGCCGGGCCATCATCAAGCCCCTTCTTGAGATCCTCGCGGGGGTGCCCACCGTCGTTTATGGATTTTTCGCCGCCCTGACCGTCGGGCCCCTGTTCCGGTCCGGCTTCAACGCCATTGGCGCCATGCTGGTCGGCGGCCCCCTCAACGACCTCGGCCTCTACCTGGGCGAGGTCCAGAACCAGATGGCCCTGGTGGCGGGTGTTGTGATGGGGGTCATGCTGATCCCCTTCGTCTCCTCGCTCTCGGATGACATCATCAATGCCGTGCCACAGTCCCTGAGGGACGGCAGCCTGGCCATGGGCGCCACCCGGTCGGAAACCATCCGCAAGGTGGTCCTGCCCGCGGCCCTGCCGGGCATCATGGCGGCCATGTTGCTGGCGGTCTCCCGCGCGGTGGGCGAGACCATGATCGTGACCATGGCTGCTGGCCTCCAGGCCCGGGCGACCTTCAACCCCCTCGAGACCGTCACCACGGTCACCGTCCAGATCGTCACCCTGCTGACCGGGGACCAGGAGTTCGACAGTCCCCGGACCCTGTCGGCCTTCGGCCTGGGCCTGACCCTGTTCGTCGTGACCCTGCTCCTGAACGTGATCGCCCTGCGGATCGTCCAGAAATACCAGGAACAGTATGACTGAGCCTCGCCCCTCCCGCGAAGACCTCAAGGCCACGGTGGCCCGCCGGCTGAAGGCGCGCAATGCCGCCGAACGCCGGTTCCGGCTCTATGGCCAGGTCGCCATCGCCCTCGCCCTCGGCTTCCTGGTCCTGCTGCTCGGCCGTATCGTCCAGCAGGGCTGGTCAACCTTCATCGACTACCGGCTCACCGCCCAGGTCTACCTGGATCCCTCACGGATCGACCGGACGGATCCCGGGGGTGCCAACTACGACCTGCTCATCGCCGAACAGCTCCTGAAGCGGATTGGCGTGGCCGACGACGAGAACGGGACCCGCAGCGACGCCATGAAGGACCTGGTGTCCGGCGACATGGGCTTCCAGGTCCTCGACCGGGTGAAGGCTGATCCGACCCTGATCGGCCGCACGCTGACGGTCTCCGCCCCCCTGAGGGCGGATGCGGGCCTCTACTTCAAGGGCCAGGTCAAGCGGTCCACCTCCGAGGATGAACGCGCCCTGAGCGATGCCCAGATCGACTGGCTCGATAAGATGCGCGCCGGCGGGCTGGTGGCCTCCGGCTTCAACACGACCTTCTTCACCCGGTCGGACTCCACCGAGCCGGAGCAGGCCGGGGTCCTGGGCGCCGTCGTCGGATCTACCCTGATGCTGATACTGACAGCCGCCCTCGCCATTCCGATCGGCGTCCTGGCGGCCACATTCCTCGAGGAATTCGCTCCCAAGAACCGGTGGACCGACATCGTCGAGGTGAACATCAACAACCTGGCTGCGGTTCCCTCCATCGTCTACGGCCTCCTCGGCCTGGCGGTGTTCATCAACTGGATGAACGTACCGCGCTCCTCGCCCCTGGTAGGGGGGCTGGTGCTGGCCCTGATGGCCCTGCCGACAGTGATCATTGCCACGCGTTCGTCCCTCAAGGCCGTCCCCCCTTCGATCCGCGAGGCCGCCCTGGCCCTCGGCGCCTCCCGGACCCAGACCGTTTTCCACCATGTCCTGCCCCTCGCCCTGCCGGGGGTCATGACCGGCTCCATCCTCTCCCTGGCCCACGCCCTGGGCGAGACCGCGCCTCTCCTGATGGTCGGCATGGTGTCGTTCGTTCCCGGCGTCCCGGACTCCCTGACCTCCGCCAGCACCGTCCTGCCCGTCCAGATCTTCATCTGGGAGAACGCCTCGGAGCGGGCCTTCCACGAGCGCACGGCTGCCGCCATCATGGTGCTGCTGGCCTTCATGATCCTGATGAACCTTGCCGCCGTCCTCCTGAGGCGGCGGTTCGAACGCCGTTGGTGACCCGATGACAGACGTCCAGACCAGCCCGCCCCCCGCCGAGGTGGCGACGCGTATCTCCGCCCGCGGCGTGCGGGTCTTCTATGGCGACAAGCAGGCCCTGTTCGATGTCGACCTCGACGTTCCCGACCGCGCCGTCACCGCCCTGATCGGTCCCTCCGGCTGCGGGAAGTCCACCTTCCTGCGCTGCATCAACCGGATGAACGACACCATCCCGGGCGCCCGGGTCGAGGGCAGTATCCTGCTCGACGGCGAGGACGTGAACGACCGCGACCTCGACCCGGTCCTGCTCCGGGCCCGGGTCGGCATGGTCTTCCAGAAGCCGAACCCCTTTCCCAAGACCATCTTCGAGAACGTGGCCTACGGGCCGCGGATCCATGGTCTCGCCACCTCCAAGTCCGAGCTTGACGACGTGGTGGAGCAGGCACTGAAGCGGGCCGGGCTCTGGAAGGAAGTCTCCGACCGGCTGGACCAGCCCGGCACGGGCCTGTCCGGCGGTCAGCAGCAGAGGCTGGTGATCGCCCGGGCCATCGCCATCAATCCGGAAGTGATCCTCATGGACGAGCCCTGCTCGGCCCTGGACCCGATCGCCACCGCACGGATCGAAGAGCTGATCGACGAGCTCCGGGCCCAGTACTGCATCGTCATCGTGACCCACTCCATGGCCCAGGCGGCGCGGGTGTCGCAGCGCACGGCCTTCTTCCACATGGGAAAGTTGGTCGAGACGGGCCTGACCAGCGATATCTTCACACGTCCGGGGGACTCCCGAACCCAGGACTACATCACCGGCCGCTTCGGCTAAGGACGCGCTCATGAGCGAACACATCGTCAAGTCCTATGAGGACGAACTGAACAGCCTGGCGGCCGAGTGCGCCCGGCTGGGCGGTCTGGCCGAGGCCCAGCTCGCCGACGCCATCCGGGCGGTGACCCGGCGGGAGCCGGACCTGGCGGGTCAGGTCATCCAGCAGGACGATCGCCTGGACGAGATCGAGGCCGACATCGAGCAGAAGGCCATCCGCCTGATCGCCCTTCGCCAGCCCATGGCCAATGACCTGCGCAAGACGGTGGCGGCCCTGAAGATCGCCTCCAACCTGGAACGCTGCGGCGACCTGGCCAAGAGCATAGCCAAGCGGGCCCTGGTGCTGACGGATGTCGAGCCCATGCCGGCCCTGAGCCGCTCGATCGAGCGCATGGGCCAGCTGGTCCAGTCGCGGCTCCGGGCGGTTCTGGACGCCTACGCTTCCAGCGACGCTGAGGGGGCCATGGAGGTCTGGCGGCGCGACCATGAGGTGGATGAGCACTACAACAGCCTCTTCCGCGAGCTCCTGACCTACATGATGGGGGATGCCCGGACGATCACGCCCTGCGCCCACCTCCTGTTCGTGGCCAAGAACCTCGAGCGGATCGGCGACCACGCCACCAATATCGCGGAGATCGTGCACTACGAGATCTCGGGCGAGCAGGTAAATCCCGGCGACCGGCCGCGTTCAGACGATCTCAGGGCCTAGGAGTTGTCCATGAACCCCCGCATCCTCGTAGTCGAGGACGACGACGCCCTCGGGACCCTGCTCCGGTACAACCTCGAGCGGGAGGGCTACGCGGTGGCGCTCGCCACGGACGGCGAGGAGGCGCTGATCCAGGCTGAGGAGCAGCTGCCGGACCTGGTCGTCCTGGACTGGATGCTGCCCAGGGTCTCGGGAATCGAGGTCTGCCGGCGTCTTCGCCAGAAGCCGCAGAGCCGGAACGTACCGATCATCATGCTCACGGCGCGGGGCGAGGAGAGCGACCGGATCCGGGGGCTCGACACCGGCGCTGACGACTATGTGGTCAAGCCCTTCGCGGTGACTGAGCTGTCAGCGCGGATCCGCGCTGTCCTGCGTCGCCTGCGACCTGGCCTGGCCGAGGATGTGGTGGTCCGGGGCGCCCTGATCCTCGACCGGTCGGCCCACCGGGTCAGCCGGGATGGCGAGGAAATCCACCTGGGGCCGACGGAATTCCGCATGCTGGACTTCTTCATGCAGAACCCGGGGCGGGTCTTCAGCCGCGAGCAACTGCTCGACTCTGTCTGGGGGTCGGACGTCTATGTCGAGGCCCGCACGGTGGACGTCCACATTGGTCGGCTGCGCAAGGCGCTGGCCAAGGGCAAGGCGGGCTTCAACCCGATCCGGACGGTCCGCTCGGCCGGCTACGCCCTCGAGGTGGACCGCCGGAGCGCCGGGGCTGATTGACGTCGGGGCCTGACCGCGCGAAAGGCGGGCCATGAACATCCTTCTCGTCGGATCCGGCGGCCGCGAGCACGCCCTGGCCTGGAAGATCGCCGCCTCGCCCCTGACCCGCCGCCTGGTCATGGCGCCGGGAAACCCCGGTATGGCGCGACTGGGCGAACTGAGGCCCATCAAGCCGACTGCAGTCCAGGACCTCGTCGACCTGGCCCGGGAGATCGCTGCCGACCTGGTGGTCATCGGCCCTGAGGCCTCGGTGGAGGCGGGCCTTGCCGACGCCCTCCAGGCGGCCGGCACGCCCTGCTTCGGGCCCATCGCCGCCGCGGGTCGGCTGGAAAGCTCCAAGGCCTTCACCAAGGCCTTCTGCGACCGTCATGGCCTGCCGACCGCCGCCTGGGTGGTGTGCGAGGACGCTGCTTCGGCCAAGGCATCGCTCGACCGGTTCTCGCCCCCCTATGTCGTCAAGGCCGACGGACTGGCCGCGGGCAAGGGCGTGACCGTCGCTCCCGACCGGGCGACGGCGGAGGCGGCCATCGACGATGCCCTCGGTGGACGGTTCGGCGCCGCTGGTGCCCGGGTGGTGATCGAGGACTTCCTGGAAGGCGAGATCGGCTCCCTCTTCGTGCTCTCAGACGGCCAGACGGTCCGCTATTTCGGCGCCGCCCAGGACCATAAGCGCGCCTTTGACGGCGAGAAGGGCCCGAACACTGGGGGCATGGGGACCTATTCCCCAGCGCCGGTCTTCACCGATACCCTGGTCGACCAGGTCATGACCCGGCTGGCTGTCCCCGCCCTTGAGGGCATAGCGGCCGAAGGCGCGCCCTATCGCGGGGCCCTCTTTGTCGAGTTCATGGCCACGGCGGACGGGCCACGCCTGGTGGAGTTCAACGCCCGGTTCGGGGATCCCGAGTGCCAGGTCCTCATGCTGCGCCTGGACAGCGATCTCGTGCCCTACCTCGCCGCCTGCGCGAACGGGACCCTGGCCGACCTGCCTGAGCCGGCCTGGCGCGACGAGGTGGCGATTTGCGTCGTCATGGCGGCGGAAGGCTATCCGGATGCGCCACGGACAGGGTCCGCCATCCTGGGCGCGGAACAGGACTTCGGCCCGGACGTTGCGGTCTTCCACGCCGGGACGACCCGGGACGCCGACGGCGTGCTCAGGGCCGCCGGGGGCCGGGTGCTGAACATCTGCGCCCGGGGTCCGGACCTGGAGACCGCCCGAGCCCGGGCCTACGCAGCTATTGCCCGCATCGACTGGCCCGAGAGCTTCCACCGCACCGACATCGGCTGGCGCGCCCTGGCCCCGAGGGACTGAGCCTCAGCCCACGAAGTCGGTCTGGGCCAGGGTCACGAGGCCGCTGATCTCGATCACCGTGTCGATGGCGTTGTCGCCGTCGGTGTCGGCGAAGACGTAGGTCAGGCTGGCCGCCGTGTCGCGGATGGCCACCACGTCATCCGTTCCGGCCGAGATCACCGCCGCCGCCGCGGCCTGGGCCGCGGCGTAGGAAGCGGCGTCGGCTCCGGCGCTGAAGCCGGCTGTACCCGTGCCGCTGTTCGTCGCACCCAGTCCGAAGGAAATCTTGTCCGTGCCCGCCGCGAAGTCGGTGATGACGTCCCGGGCCGTCGCCGTGGAGGCGGCGTTGCCGAAGGCGAAGGCATCCGCGCCGCCGCCGCCGGTCAAACTGTCCTGTCCAGCGCCGCCGTTGAGGGTCTCCGCACCTGCCCCGCCGGCCAGGGTATCGGCGCCGTCATCTCCGGCCAGGCTGGAGGCTCCCGCCTCGCCGGACAGGCTGTCGGCGTCTGCGCCGCCGCTGAGGGTGTCGGCGCCACCGCCGCTGGAAAGCACGTCCGAGCCCGCCCCACCCATCAGGGATTCCGCGCCTCCGCTGCCGGCCAGGGTATCGCCGCCGGCATCTCCGGAGAGGGTGGCGGCACCGGCGCCACCGGACAGGCTGTCGGTGTCGTCGCCCCCGGACAGGCTGTCGGATCCGCCGCCGGTCGAAAGGATGTCGGCTCCCGAGCCGCCGCTGAGGGTTTCTGTACCGGCCCCGCCCACCAGGGTGTCGGCCCCGCCGTCGCCGGTCAGGATGGCAGCCCCGGCTCCGCCCATCAGGCTGTCGCCGTCATCGCCGCCCACCAGGGTGTCGGCCCCACCGCCGGAGATGGCCGTGTCGGCGCCCACCCCGCCGATGAAGTAGTCGATGCCGCCAGCGCCCAGCAGGCTGTCCGCTCCGCCGCCGCCGTCGGACAGGACCGAGGAGCCGCCCACCGAGCCGGTCAGGTCAAAGGCGTCGTCGCCCAGGCCGCCAATGAGGGTCGCGACGCCCGCCGAGATCATGGACTGGGTCAGGGTGTCGTTCCCCGCGCCGCCGTCCAGGGAATCCGCCCCGCCGCCGGCCATCAGGCTGTCGTCTCCATCGCCGCCGAGCAGGCTGTCGCCGCCGCCGCCTGCGACCACGGTGTCCGAGCCCTCGCCGCCCAGGACGCTGTTGTCCCCGGCGCCGGCCAGTATGCTGTCCGCGCCGGTGTCCCCCGAGACCGTGTCCCCGGCAGCCCCCGTGGAAAGGGTGTCCGCGCCGTCGCCCAGGCTGATGAGGTTGGCACCGCCCGCATCGGTCACGCTGTCGTCCCCGGCACCTGCGAAGATCCGGTCTACCGCCGATCCTGCGACAATCCGGTCATTGCCGGTGCCGCCGTCGAGGGTGTCCGCGCCGCCCCCGCCCAGGAGCGTATCCGCGCCGTCGGCCCCTACCAGGGAGTCGGCTCCGGTCCCGGCGGTGACGGAGTCGTCGCCGAGGTCCCCGGACAGGTAGTTGGCACCGTCGCCGCCGGAGAGGGTGTCATTGCCCTGACCGCCGAGAAGGATGTCGGCCCCGCCCAGGGCGGTGATGATGTCATTGCCCAGATTGCCATGCGCAAAGTTGGTGCCCGCGTCGGCGGCGATGCTGTCGTCGCCCTGACCGCCCAGCAGGCTGTCGCCGGCGGTCCCGCCCACCAGGGTGTCCGCGCCCTGGTTTCCGTTGGCGATGTCGGCACCGCCGGCCCCGAGGATCAGGTCGTTGCCATCGCCGCCGAACACCTGGTCCGCGGCGGTCGTCCCCGACAGGGTATCGTTGCCCAGGTCGCCGAAGAGGTAGTCGCCGCCGCCGCCGCCTGTGAGGCTGTCATTGCCCTGGCCGCCCAACAGGGTGTCCGCGCCGGTACCGCCGATCAGGGTATCCTGCCCGAGATTGCCGTGCCCGTAGTTGAGGCCGTCGCCCAGGGTCAGGGTGTCGTCGCCCTGTCCGCCGAGGACGGTGTCTGCGCCGTTGCCGCCGACGAGGCTGTCATTGCCCTGGTTACCCTGGAGGACGTCGTCCCCGTCGAGCCCCGTCAGGGTATCGGCGCTGTCACCGCCAAAGAGGGCGTCGGCCGTCGCGCCGCCAGACACGGAGTCAGCTCCGAGGCTTCCGATGAACAGCCGCGAGCCATCTGGAAAGACGATCTGCCCGGCGAGGGCGCCGAGGCCGGCTATGCCCGGTGGCGTGGAGCCCGCGCCGTCGAAGACCAGGGTCTTGCCGCCGAAGCTGAGCGTGACCGAGGGCGTGGATCCGACCAGGCCCAGGAAGAAGTTGGGGGCGACATAGGGGACAAGGGTCACCGCCACCGCACGGGCGGTGGCGCCCGGGGTCGAGAAGGTAAGGGTGTCCGTCGACGTGAAGCCGGCAGCCTGCTCTGGTGTCAGGGTCTCGAAGACATAGTTGGCCATGCGGAATCTCTTGGAAATCTGGGACTGAACCTCTCTCCCTCCTAAACCGCCCAAGGTTAATGAATTCCGGCCTGCCGCCTCGGTGTCACCATGCTTGCCGCGGCCCCCCGCCGTTCGCTAAGACTTCGCCTCAAGACCAAGGAAATCAGGGGGAGCGAAGGCCATGGCCATGACGCCGGAACAGGAACGCGAGACCGCCAACACCGGAACCAAGCCGGTGATTGAGTCGCACCGCTTCGACGAGGCCTCCCTGGCCGCCTGGATGCAGGCCAATGTCGAGGGCTATGTGGGGCCCCTGGAGGTTCGCCAGTTCAAGGGCGGCCAGTCCAACCCGACCTACCAGCTCGTCACCCCGGGCA
>CAIZKE010000020.1 GCA_903933475.1 uncultured Alphaproteobacteria bacterium
AAAAGGTCATCCAGCCCGAAGGGCGCTGCGATCGTCAGCCGGTCGTCAGCCTCAAGCCGGACGCCCACCGCATTGGCCGTCGAGACGAACTGCTCCAGAGCCTCGGCGCTGCTCGACAGGGGCGCGTAGGGTTCGCCGAACCGGCCTTCGAACCACAGGTGCACCCGGGCCTGGTTCCGCACCTCAACCAGCGAGTCCAGCGGTGCCGGAAGCTCTGCCGCGACCCTCCGGATCACCTTGTCCTCGGCGTCCCAGCCCGTATCCGAGGCGTCGAAATAGGCCAGGTCATAGTCCTTCAGGCCATAGTCTTCGGGCCGGCCTGTCAGGTGGTTGAAGACCTTCTGGTAGACGGCCCCGGAAAAGATCAGCCAGTCAGGCAGGTCCAGCGTCCGCGCCACCCGCAGGACGGTCATCAGGCTGTCGGACCGGCGGACCAGCGCCTCGAGCGCATCGGCGTGCCTCACGCCCGCCCCCTCATCGTCCAGGCGTGGTCGAGGGGGCCGTGTCCGCGGCCCAGGCCGGGGGCCCGGGCGATGGCCTCCTGGACATAGGCCCAGGCCCTCGCCACCGCCGCCTCCAGGGTCAGGCCCTGGGCCAGGCCCGCCGCGCAGGCCGAGGCCAGGGTGCAGCCGGTGCCATGGGTATGCCGGGTCTCCAGCCGGGCGGATTCAAACAGGGTCTCGCCCTGCGGCGTGATCAGCAGGTCCGTCACGCGCTCACCGTGCAGGTGGCCGCCCTTCATCAGGACCGCCCGGGCGCCCCGGGCCAGAAGGGCCTCGCCGGCCCGTCTTTGGTCATCCAGGCTGGCAATACCCAGGCCCGTCAGGGCCTCGGCTTCCGGGACGTTGGGGGTCAGCAGCCAGGCCCTGGGAACCATCAGCCGGCGGACGGCGTCCATGGCGTCGGTCGCCAGCAGGGCGGCACCGCCCTTGGCGGTCATGACGGGATCGACCACCGCCGGGATGCCGGCGGCCGAGTCCAGTATGGCCGCAACGGTCTCGACCATGGCGATATCACCCAGCATGCCGGTCTTCAGGGCGTCGGCCCCGATGTCCTCCAGCACGGCCCGGGCCTGGGCCGCCACCATGTCGGCGGGCACAGGCAGGACGCCGGTCACGCCCAGGGTGTTCTGAACCGTGATCGCGGTGACCGCCGTCGCCGCGTAGCCACCGAGGGCGGTGACGGTCTTCAGGTCGGCCTGCAGGCCAGCCCCGCCCCCGGAATCAGAGCCGGCGATGATCAGGACTCGGCCAAGGGCGCTGGACATGATCCGGACTTAACCCGGCCCGGGCGCAATTGCACGGCCCTGTGGGGGCGGACTAGTCTGGGGACATGACCGAACACTCCGCCTCCCCGCCCCCCGTCGCCATCCTCACCGGCGCCGGTTCCGGCATAGGCCGCGCTGCAGCCCTCGCCCTCGCCGCCCGGGGCTGGAACCTCGTCCTGGCCGGCCGGCGGGCCGAGCCCCTCCTCGAGACCCTCGAACTCTGCGGCGGGCCGGCCCGGGTGCTGGCCCATCCGGCCGATGTCGCCGATCCGGACCAGGTGGCGGGCCTGTTCAAGGCGGCGACGGACCGGTTCGGCCGGGTGGACCTGGTGTTCAACAACGCCGGCACGGGCGCGCCGCCGGTTCCCCTCGAGGACCTGTCCGTCGAGGACTGGCGCCGTGTGGTCGACGTCAACCTGACCGGTGCCTTCTTCTGCATCCAGGCCGCCTTCCGCTGCATGAAGGCCCAGTCCCCGCAGGGCGGCCGGATCATCAACAACGGTTCCATCTCGGCCCAGGTCCCGCGGCCCCGGTCCGTCGCCTATACCGCTACCAAGCACGCCATGACCGGCCTGACCCGGCAGGCCAGCCTCGATGGCCGGGCCTACAACATCGCCTGCGGCCAGATCGACATCGGTAACGCCGCGACCGAGATGACCGCCCGGATGTCCCGGGGCGTCCTCCAGGCCGACGGACGCGTGGCGGTCGAGCCCACCATGGATGTCACGGCGGTCGGAGAGGCGGTGGCCTACATGGCTGGACTGCCCCTGGCGGCCAACGTCCAGTTCATGACGGTCATGGCCACGGCCATGCCCTTCATCGGGCGGGGCTGACCTCGACGCCCGCCAGGATCGCCGCCTGGACCCTCAGCGCCTGGACCGTCTCGGCCACGTCGTGGACCCGCACCGCCGCCACGCCCGCCCGGGCCCCGGCCAGGGCCGCCGCGAGCGAACCGCCCAGGCGGTCCGACGCCAACATTCCGCCCGCGCCGACGGCGGCGATGAAGCGCTTGCGGCTGGCACCCAGGAGGACCGGGAAGCCGAGGGCCACGATCCGCTCCAGCCCGGCCAGCAGGGCGAGGTTGTGGGCCACGGTCTTGCCGAAGCCGATTCCGGGATCCAGCCAGATCTTTTCCCGTGCCACGCCGGCGGCCAGGGCGGCTCCGGCCCGGGCCTCCAGGAAGGCGCAGACTTCAGCCAGGACGTCCTCGTACTGCGGGGCGGCTTGCATGGTGCGCGGCTCGCCCTGCATGTGCATCAGCATGACCTCGCAGCCGAGTTCCGCCGCCAGGTCCGCCGCGCCAGGCGTACCCAGGGCGGTGATGTCGTTCCAGATGTCCGCCCCGGCCTCCATCGCCCCCCGGGCAACCTCTGGCTTGCAGGTGTCGATCGATATGCGGCGTTGGGTGAGGGGGCGAAGGGTGCGGATCACCGGCAGGACCCGGCCGGCCTCGTCCTCGGCGTTCACGGGCCGGGCGCCCGGACGCGTGGATTCTCCGCCGATGTCCAGTATGTCCGCCCCTGCCCGGTCCAGGGCCAGGCCGTGGGCGACCGCACCCTCGACGCCCTCCAGGCGACCGCCATCGGAGAAGCTGTCGGGGGTGACGTTCACCACCCCCATGACGAGGGGCGGGCGGCGGGCGCCCGCGCCTTCGCTCACGCCGGCTGCGGCCGGGCCGTCGTCGGGATCAGGGGCACCGAGACCGGGGGCAGGGCCGGCGCGGGGTCACCCGCATCGTCCCGCCGGGGCATGACCCCCTTCAGGGCGTTGGTGATCTCGTCGCCGGTCAGGGTCTCGTACTCGAGCAGGGCCTTGGCCAGGGTGTGCAGGTCCTCGATCTTCTCGGTGAGGATCCGCTTGGCCTCGTCGTAGCCGCCCTGGACCAGGCGCTTGACCTCCTCGTCGATGATCCGGGCGGTCTCCTCCGAGACGTTCTGGGTCCGCGACACCGAATGGCCAAGGAAGACCTCGTCCTGGTTCTCGCCGTAGGAGACCACGCCCAGTCGGTCGGAGAAGCCCCACTTGGTGACCATGGCCCGGGCCAGGCGTGTCGCCTGGTCGATGTCGGAGGAGGCGCCGGAGGTGATCTTCTCGCGGCCGAAGATGATCTCTTCGGCCAGCCGCCCGCCCATGAGGATGGTGAGGCGCGAGGTCATCTGCTGGAAGCTCATCGACAGCTGGTCGCGCTCGGGCAACTGCATGACCATGCCCAGGGCCCGCCCGCGCGGAATGATGGTCGCCTTGTGCACGGGGTCCGAGGCCGGGACGCTCAGGGCCACCAGGGCGTGTCCGCCCTCGTGGTAGGCGGTCAGGCGCTTTTCATCATCGGTCATGGCCATGGACTTGCGCTCGGCGCCCATCATGACCCGGTCCTTGGAGTCCTCGAAGTCGCGCTGGGTGACCATCTTGCGGTTCTTGCGCGCGGCCATCAGGGCGGCTTCATTGACCAGGTTGGCCAGGTCCGCGCCCGAGAAGCCCGGCGTACCGCGGGAGATGGTGCGGATATCCACATCCGCCGCCAGGGGCACGTTGCGCATGTGCACGCGCAGGATCCGCTCGCGGCCGTTCACGTCCGGATTGCTCACCACCACCTGGCGGTCAAAGCGGCCCGGCCGCAGCAGGGCGGGGTCGAGCACGTCCGGCCGGTTGGTCGAGGCGATGACGATGATGGCGTCCGAGGGATCGAAGCCGTCCATCTCGACGAGCAGCTGGTTGAGGGTCTGCTCCCGCTCGTCATTGCCACCGCCGAGGCCCGCGCCGCGATGCCGTCCGACGGCGTCGATCTCGTCGATGAAGATGATGCAGGGGCTGTTCTTCTTGGCCTGCTCGAACATGTCGCGCACGCGGCTCGCGCCGACGCCGACGAACATTTCCACGAAGTCGGAGCCGGAAATATAGAAGAAGGGCACGCCCGCCTCACCGGCCACGGCTCGGCCCAGCAGGGTCTTGCCGGTGCCGGGGGGGCCGACCATCAGGGCGCCCTTGGGGATCTTGCCGCCCAGGCGCTGGAACTTCTGCGGGTCCTTCAGGAAGTCGACGATCTCGGCCAGTTCCTCCTTGGCCTCGTCCACGCCGGCCACGTCCTCGAAGGTCACGCGGTTGCGGTTCTCGGTCAGCATCTTGGCCTTGGACTTGCCGAAGCCCATGGCTCCCTTCGCGCCGCCCTGCATCTGGCGCATGAAGAAAATCCAGATCCCCACCATGATGATGATGGGCAGCAGTTGCAGGAGGATGGCGCCAGCGCTCATGCCGCCGGGCGGCTTGACCTTGATGTCGACATTGCGCGCCTCGAGCCGCTTGACCAGGTCCTCCTGGTTGTTGGGTGTGGCCGAGGCGAAGCTCTTGCCCTCGGCGTCCTTCACGACGATCCGCGGGCCCGCCATTTCCACCGACTTCACGCCGCCGCCATCGATCTTGCCGAGCAGCTGGGTATAGCTGATCTCGCTGATGGTGGGCGTCCGGTTACCAGGGTTGGTCAGGGCGTACATCCCTGCCAGTGCGATGATGATGGCCGCCCAGATGCCGAGAGTTCGAAGGTTCATAGCCATCCGATCCGAGGAGGTTGTGTCCAGTTCTCCCTCAAGATAGGCGCCCAAGCCGGAAATCTCCAGCGGTTCGGACAGGAGAGGGGGTCCGGACAGCAAAAAGGCCGTGCGAGATACGCACGGCCCTGTCTGCCGTCTTAAAATGAGGCGCCAGGCTGGAGCTTAGCGCGTCGGCTTCTTCGGTGCGGGGATCAAGCCTTCGCGCTGGGCGCGCTTGCGGGCGAGCTTGCGGGCCCGGCGGACCGCCTCAGCCTGCTGGCGGGCGCGCTTCTCCGAGGGCTTCTCGTAGTGCACATGGCGCTTCATCTCGCGGAACGAGCCTTCGCGCTGCATCTTCTTCTTCAGCGCCTTGAGGGCCTGGTCGACGTTGTTGTCGCGGACGAAAATCTGAACCAGAGGTCTCTCTCCTGTCACCCGTTCCCGCTCGGCGTCGCCTCCAGCGAGGCTTCAGCGGCGAACGGACAATAGCTTTTTGTTCCCGACGGTCTTCTGTCTGGATAGGGGGCGGGCAATAGCAGACCGGAAATGTCCTGTCCACGCCGGACAGGTCAGGCAATCCCGTCTATATTCCCGCCATGGACGCAAACGACGATCCCGAGGCTTGGCTGAGGCGCGCTGAACAGGCCGTGCTCGACGCCGCCCTGGTGCAGGCGCCGGTCATGGGCTGGACCTCCGCCATGGCCGTGTCCGCGGGCGCCGACGCGGGTTTCAGCCCAGGCGAAGCCGAACTGATCCTGCCCCGGGGCCCCGCTGACCTGGCGGCGCTCCTGTCGCGCCGGCATGACGCGGCGGCCGTCGCCGCGCTCCCGGACCCGGCAGGGCTCAAGATCCGCCAGCGAATCCGCTCGGCTCTCAAGGCTCGAATCGAGGCCGCGGCGGCCGACGCCCCTGCCGTCCGGCGCTGGTCGGGCTGGCTCGCCCTGCCCCCCAACGCCGGCCTGGGCCTGTCCCTGGCCTGGGAGAGCGCCGACGCCCTCTGGCGATGGGCGGGGGATGTCGCCGCGGACGAGAACCACTATTCCAAGCGAGCCATACTGGCCGGGATCCTGGTCCCGGCCCTCGCCATCCGCCTGCGGTCGGGTGAGGCGGATTCGGACGCCTTCCTCGACGCCCGGATCGCCAACGTCATGAGCTTCGAAGCCTGGAAGGCCGGCCGCGACCCTGGCGCACCCCTCCGACGCCTCGTCGAGGGGCTGGGCCGCCTGCGCTACGGGTCTTCGGTCAGCCGCCGGGCGTGAAGCGCTTCGGTGGCCGGGCAGCGACGTCCTGGATCATCCGCATCAGCAGGTAGGTGCGCGGCGTGATTGTCGTCAGGTCGATCCATTCCTTGTCGGTGTGAAAGTCCCCACCGACCGGCCCCAGTCCGTCCAGCGCGGGGGTTCCTGCCTCGTGGGACAGGGCAGACTCCGAGGCACCGCCATTGCCGCCGGTGCCCAGTTCCCGGCCCAGCTCGGCATAGATCGCCTTGGCCCGCCCGGCGAGGGCGTCAGTGTGAGGGTTACTTGGCAGGGGTGGGAAGGAGTTCTCCCGGCTCACTGTGACCTTGGTGTCCGGCACTGTGGTGTTGCGGGCGCGCTCCTCGAAGACGGCCTGGACCCGGTCAAGGTCGGCCTTGTCGCGGATCCGCACATTGACCTGCGCCCGGGCGTTCTCGGGGATGATGTTGTAGCGGCTTCCCGCCTGGATGATGGTCAGGTTGGCGGTCAGGCCATCGCCGGACTTGGGCAGGGTCTCCACGGCGGCGAGCTGGTGGACCAGCTCGGTGGCGGCGTTACGGCCATTCTGCGGGGCGACTCCGGCGTGGGCGGGGCGGCCCTTCACGTCGATGTTGAAGGTCGAGCTGCCCTTGCGCCAGACGGTGATCTTGTCCGGGGCGTCGCCGGGCTCAAGGTTCAGCTCCACCTCGTGGCTCTTCACCAGCCGGTCGATCAGGGCCCGGGTCCCGGGGGACCCGCGCTCCTCGCTGGTCTCCAGCAAGAGGGTGATGGTGTCGTAGCTGCGAAAGCCCCGGGCGGTCAGGATCTCCAGGGCCACGACGGCCTGAATGACCCCGCCTTTCTCGTCGCCGACGCCAGGACCGGTGGCCCGGTCGCCGTTGGCGGAATAGGGCCACTTCGCCGCTGTGCCCGGCTCAAAGACGGTGTCGATGTGGCCGATCATCAGGATCTTCGCCTTGCCCGTCCCCTTCAGGGTGGCGACGAGGTTGTCCGGCAGGCCGGGGATCTCGGCGGGCACGCGCTCGACCTTGGCGCCCAGCGCTTCCAGCCGGGGTGCCAGTATGCTCAGGACCTTGCGGCCGCCCTCCACGTCGCCAGTGCCGGAGTCGATGTTGACCAGGGTCTCCAGCAGCTTCAGCTGCTCGGGTCGCGCCGCCTCGGCGGCCTTCCAGAGCGCCTCGTCCTTCCGCGGGGCGGCCAGGGCGGGCAGGGCGGTCGCGCCCGCCGCCAGGAGGGCCAGTGCCAGGGTCGTCCGTCTCCGGCGGGGCGCGCACATCATGGGGTCTTGTCCTTGTCTGGAGGGGTGACTTTGGCCTCCCAGGCCTCCAGGGGCAAGGCCCAGGGGCGGGGCCGCCGGGGCGGATCGGCGGGCCGCCAGTCGCCCCCCGACAGGTCAAGGTTCAGGCCGTAGAAGGGGTCGGCGTCCAGGGCCTGACCCCAGCTTTGGCGCATCCAGGCGGCTTCCCGGGAGAAGCGTTCTGCGTGCCGCGCTGCCAGGTCCGAGCCCCGTGAGGCCGACTCCCGGTGGATCAGGTCGGCTCCGGGGGTCCAGATCACCTGCAGGCCCAGGGCGCGGATCTTCAGGCACAGGTCGATGTCGTTGAAGGCCACCGCCAGGTGTTCCGCGTCGAATCCCCCCGCCGCCTCGAAAACGGACCGGCGCACGGCGAGGCAGGCCGCCGTCGTCGCCGAGACGCACCGCGCCGTCCTCAACCGGTTGGAAGGCCCCGGGTCCCGGGGTCCCGCCCCCACCCCCAGGGCCCCCGCCACGCCGGCGGTGCCAATCCCCAGGGCGACGCCCGCGTGCTGCACCCGGCCGTCCGGGAAGCGCAGCATCGCCCCCGCTGCGCCCACCTCCGGCCGCAGGGCCTGGGCCGCCAGGGCCTTCAGCCAGCCGGCATTGCGGACCTCCACGTCATTGTTCAGGAAGACCAGCAGGTCCCCCGTCGCTACCTTCACGGCCGCATTGTTGATGGCGGAGTAGTTGAAGGGCCCGGGCGCGGGCAGGATCCTCACCCTCGGGTCCGCGGCCAGTTGCGCGAACAGGGCCTTTGTCGCCGGCTCGACGCTGTCATTGTCCACGACCAGCAGCTCAAGGTCGGGCCAGTCGGTGGCCTCCAGCACCCCCCGGGTACAGGCTTCCAGGAGGTCCGCCCGGTCCCGGGTCGGCACGATGACCGAGACCTTCGGGGCCGGGCCGGGCAGGTCGCGGGTGATCTCCAGCCAGGCCGGGCCACCCTCCACCGCCCGCGCCGTCGCCGCCTGGCCGCTCGCCGCCAGGTGGTCGTTCACAGCCTGCGCCGCCGCCGCCCGACACCTGGACATGGCCGTTTCCGAGAAGGACGCCCGCCCCGCCTGCCGCCAGTGATAGAGCACGGCCGGGATGTGTCGGATGCGCTCCGGGCCCGCCGCCCGCGCCACACGCAGCACAAGGTCCCAGTCCTGTGCGCCCTCCAGTCCCTCGCGCAGGCCCCCGGCCTCGACCACCCGGCTGTGGCGGATCACCGTCAGGTGGCTGGCCATGTTCTGCGACAGCAGGATCTCGGGGTCCCAGGCGGTCTTGAAGTGCGGCTCCACCCGCCGCCCCCGCCCGTCGATCTTGTCCTCGTCGGTGTAGATCAGGTCCGTTTCCGGGTGGCGCACAAGTTCGGCCGCCACCTCCAGCAGGGCGTGGGGTGGGATCAGGTCGTCCTGGTCCATGAAGGCGATGAAGTCCCCGCTCGCCAGGGCCAGGGCCGAGTTGGTCGCCGCACTGATGTGGCCGTTGGTCCCGCGCCGGACAATGCGGATCCGCGGGTCTGCCGCCGCTGCGGCCTGCAGCCGGGCCCAGGCCTCCCCGCCCGGCGAGGCGTCGTCGGCCAGGCACAGCTCCCACTTCGGCCAGACCTGGGCCTGCACAGAGGCGATGGCGGCCTCCAGGTGGGCCGGGTCCGGGTCGAAGACCGGGATCACCACCGAGATCAAAGGCCCCTTCGCCGCCAGCCGGGTGCCCAGATCCCGGGCCGCCGCCAGGTCCTCCGGCGTCAGGGTATCGCAGCGGGCGATCCACCGGGCATAGGCGGCGGTGTCCAGGCCGTGGGGCTCCAGCACGCTGCGGATCAGCCGAGCCCCCGCCGGATGCCGGGCCATGCGCTCGGCCAGGGCGTGCACCGGCCTGTGCAGGACCGGTATCGAGCGCACGACGCCCAGCGTCCGGGCGGCCAGCCAGCGCAGGGCGGCGGCGGGTCTGGCTATCGGTCGGGGCGGCGGGGCGGAGGCCATGTCTCCTTCTACAGCCGCCTCGCACCCTCCGGCGACCCCTTCCCGTCGTCGCCGAAGGGTTCTAGGTCTGGCGATGGAGACCGGCGTGACCGACAGCCCCTTGCGAACCTTCGCCCGAAACCTTCTCGGCCGCCTGCCCGGACTGGCGGCGCGCGCCCGCTCGGCCGTGCGCACCCCGGACGAGGCCCTCGTCGCCGATGCCATGGATCCGGACTGGTACCGGGCCATGAACCCGGACGTGGCCGCCGCGGGCGCCGATCCCGTCGACCACTTCCTGCGGCACGGCTCGCGGGAGGGGCGCGACCCCGTCGCCGCCTTCAGCGTCCGCGACTATCTCGATCTCTACCCCGACATCGCCGAAGCCGGGATCAACCCCTTCCTCCACTGGCTGAAGGCGGGGAAGACCGAGGGCCGCCTGCCCCGCCGGGAGGTAGGCCGCGCGGCCCGCGCCGCCACCCTGCTGGAGCCCCTTCAAGTCCGCCTCGACCGCGCCGCCGCCCGCTGGCCGCGGGTCCGGCCGGCCTCCCGGGACGACCTCGTCCGGCGGCTCACAGCCCTCGGCCCGGCCCTTTCCGACCTCCACCTGACGGTCAGCCACGATGACGCCTTCCGGAATGTCGGCGGCCTCCAGCTCTGCGTCCAGCGCGAGCACGCCGCCTTTGCCCGCCAGGGTGTGACCGGCCTGCACCTCCATCCGGTCGACACCTGGTCCACCCTGCGCCAGGACGGTGGCGGCCCCCTCGGCCTTGCCCTCGGCGGTGAGGCCCTGGGCGTCTGGAGCGCGGAGGACCTAACTACCGCCCTGGCCTTGGTCCTGCCCGCAGACGGCCGCCGCAGCTTTGCCCTGCACAGCCTGCTCGGCCACGATCCCGCCGCCATCGAGGCGGTCTTGCGCGCCGGCGGTTTCAGGAGGGGCGTCTTCTGGCTGCATGACTTCGCCAGCCTCTGCGCCGGGGTCCACCTCCTGCGCGACGACCTGGCGGACTGTGGCGCGCCGCCGGCCGCCAGCGCCGCCTGCGGGGTCTGCCTCTACGGTCCGCGCCGGGCCCTCCACGCCGGGGGCCACCGCCGTCTCTTCGAGGCCTTCGACCTGTCGGTCCTCTCGCCGTCGCAGTCAGCGCTGGACCTCTGGCAGCGGGCCTCGGGCCTCGGGGAGGTCTCCGCCCGGGTCCTGCCCCACGCCACCCTCGGCGGGCCCGCCAAGGACGCCCCTGCGTCTCCGGCGCCCGACGGCGTCCTGCGCGTGGCCTTCCTCGGCGCGCCGGTCCCGCACAAGGGCTGGGAGGTCTTCTGCGACCTCGTCCAGCGCTTCGAGGGCGATCCGCGCTATGCCTTCCTGCAGTTCGGGTCCCAGGGCGCAGGCTACGCCGGCATGGGCTTTGTCGAGGCCTCGGTCAGCGCCGCCACGCCCCACGCCATGCGCGACGCCCTGGTGCGCCAAGGGGTCGATGTCGCCCTGACCTGGTCCCTCTGCGCAGAGACCTTCGGCTTCACGGCCCTGGAAGCCGCCGCGGCCGGCGCTGCCGTCCTGACAGGGCCGGACAGCGGCAATATCGCCGCCCAGGTTTCAGCCGGGCTTGCCGGGAGGGTTCTGGCGGATGAAGCGGCGCTTTCTGAGGCCTTCGCCAGCGGCGAGGTCCTGGCCCTGTCCCGGTCCGCCCGCGGCGCGACCGTGCACGACCTGGTCTTCAGCGAACTGACGGCCTCGCCAGGAGCTCGTCCAGGGCCTTGACCGAGACCACCTCCGACCCGACCCCGGCGTCCATCCGCATTACCTTGTTGCAGTAGAGCCGGATCAGGTCGAGGTCATGCGAGGCTAGGACCAGTATGCCTGCCCGCTCCACCAGGCCCAGCAGGCGCTGGTGGGCGATCTTCTGGAAGTCAGCGTCGCCCACGGCGATCCACTCGTCCATCAGGAGGACGTCGGCGTCCACGGCCGTGGCCACGGCGAAGGCCAGCCGCGCCTGCATGCCCGACGAATAGGTCTTGAGCGGCATGGCCAGGAAGGGACCGAGGCCCGTGAAGGCGGCGATCTCGTCCATCTTGTCATCGACCTGCCGGGCGGACAGGCCGGCGATGCGGCCGCGCAGGCGGATGTTCTCCAGGCCCGTGGCGGTAGGGTCTATGCCCAGGGACAGGTCCAGCAGGGGGGCGATCTTGCCCCGCACCTCGATCTGCCCCTCGTCGGGTTCGTAGGCACCGGACAGGGCCCGCAGCAGGGTGGTCTTGCCCGAGCCATTGTGGCCGATCAGGCCCAGCCGGTCCCCAGCCCTCAGCTCCAGGTCCAGGCCGGTGATGGCGGTCACGGTGGTCGACCCGTGGCGGGCCTGGTCCAGGCGTCCGCCCACGGCGACCCGGGCCAGGTGTTTCTTCAGGGACTTGGCGTCGTAGCCATAGACCGGGAAACGCAGGGTCAGGCCGCGCACGCTGATGAAGGCCTGGTCCGGCCGGGCCGGCGGGGAGGGTGCGCGCGGGCTCATAGGTAGTGCACGATCCGTCGGCGGGTGACGGTGAACAGGCCGAAGGCGACCACCCAGCCGATCAGGGCCATGCCGATCAGCACCGGGAAGGTGGAGGCTTCTGGCGCCAGGCCCATCAGCGGGGCCCGGATGGCGTCGAGCATGTGGAAGAAGGGGTTCCAGGTCAGGACGGCGTCCATCATGCCGACACGCGCCCCGGGCTGCCAGAACACCGGCGTCATGAACATCGAGAACTGCATGATCGACATGACGATCTGGGGGATGTCCCGGAACCGGGCCGAGATGATGGCGGTCAGCAGGCACATCCAGGAGATGTTGATCAGGACGAGGACCAGGCCGGCCAGGGCCAGGGGCAGGTTCAGGGTCCGCCAGAGGCCGAAGCCGATGATCACCGCCACCACGATCACCATGTGGTGCAGCAGGGCCGCCAGGTTCCGCAGCACGGTCCGCCAGACGAAGGTCAACATGGGCAGGGCGGTCTGGCTCAGCATGCCCGAGGCCTGGACGAAGGACTCGCACCCCTCGATGATGGTCTGCGAGATCAATCCCCAGAAGACGATGCCCAGGGCCACGAAGGGCAGGGTGGTGGCCAGGGGGATGTTCTGCAGCTCGGCGTAGAGGAAGCCGATGCCCAGCACCATCACCGCCATGGACAGGGTGATCCAGAAGGGCCCGAGGATGGATCCGCGATAGCGCGAGACCACGTCGTGCCAGGCCAGGGACCAGGCCAAGCCGAGGCCCTGTCCGGAGCGCCTCAGGTCCTCGAGCGCCCGCGCCAGATCATCCCGGAAACCCCGGGAACCCGTGCGCAGCATATGTTCGGTGATTTCCATCGTCGCTCCCGGCGAGGCGGCCCGAGGTAACAGGTCGGATTCGGTGGCGCAACCAGGGCGGCGGCAGCGGCATCCCCCGAGGCCGCACAAGGGCTGCGCCTTTGGCTATTGCTACCGCTGGGGTTTGTCCTCAAAGGAGGGCCTCAACCCCGCCCCGTGCGCTCAGCGCGCGACGGCAGGTTCAGGAGCCCGGATGAAGCTCAACGATTGGATCCTTTGCGCCGTCTTCTCGGTCACCCTGCCGATCGGCCAGGTCCTGTTCAAGTGGGCGGCGAACACCCACGCGACCCAGAGCGGCCCCCTGGTCCTTAAGCTGGCGACGAACTTCCCGCTCATCTTTGCCCTGTTCTGGTACGGGATGAGCGCCATGTTCTGGTTCTACATCCTGACCCGGATACCGCTCTCAGCCGCCTATCCGGTCGCCATACTGGGAAGCGGCCTGGTGCCGCTCTTCGCCTGGATATTCTTCCGGGAGCGCCTGTCCCTCGAACTGATGGTCGGGTTAGGTGTCATGCTCCTCGGCCTCTACATCATTCAGCGCGGTGCGACCTGAAGCCAGGTCCGGGCCAGGTCGGTCCTCGGCTTTCGCGCCTCGATGAACCTGTAGAAAGAGAACTGTACGCCGATGCCGAGGCTGCGGATCTTCACCTCGCCGAACAGGCCGCCGACTAGGTCCTCGATCTCCCGGGCGCTGTTCACGTGCTCGTGTCGCATGAGGACGCCGTAGTCCAGGCCGCGCCTGAGACGGAATTCCAGGCCCGTTGTCAGCGACCAGCCGAGACGCCACAGGAGCCCACCCTCGGAGGGAATGGCGGCGAGGAAGACGCCGTCGTCATCTAGCAGGAGGGCCGACCGGGCCAGGGTGGCGGGTAGGTCCTCGATATGCTCCAGCACCGCGACGCTCGTGATCCGCGCGTATCGAGCCGTCTCTGGCGCTTCCCGGATATCCGCAAAGACGTTTCTCACCCGGGCCAGGTTCGGGGAGTCGCGATACAGGTCCGCGAAGGGCTCCACGATGTCATAAGCCGGGTTCTCCGGCTCGTACGGCAGCTGGTTCAGGGTGCCCGCGCCCAGTTCCAGGGTCGGACCCGGGGAGGCCGCATTGACCGTGCGGGCGACCTGCCTGTGCATCCAGCTCTCCAGGCCCTGGGCCAGGGAGGACGCCGGTGATCTGCCCTGCCGGTTCATCCGGTAGTGCTCGCTGTAGATCTCCCGGTAGGCGTCCGGCAGGGCCGGTCTGATCTTGGGAAACCTGCCCAGAAGGGCCTGCGCCGCGGACGGGTCTGTGGTGCTCATCGGATTCTGCGTCTTTGCTCTCTTCGTGGCCTCACGGGCCGGGCTCCAGCAGGTGAAACGGCGCCCCTGCCGGACTCAGTTGCCGGCTTGCCCGGAGGCGGTCGGCGCCGCCATCCATCCGCCGGGTCTGCTCGGCCCCCAGCTTGGACAGGACCTGGCCCGCCGGCAGCGCCAGGGCGAAGGCGAGGCAGAGAGGTCAAGGGGGCCGAGGCCCCGGTTCACGGGGCCGCTGTCGCCTTCGCCGCTTCACCTTCGGGGGCGGGGCTGACCCCTCCGGGCACGTTGACGATGGCCACCTGATAAAGGGTGAACTCGCCGCCGGCATCGTCATCCAGGTCCAGGCGCAGGCCGGTGATCACCGACTTGACCCAGTCATCCCCGCCCTTCCGAGGTTTGGCCATGTCATAGACCATCACCGTGGTCTCCCCGACTGCGGGATCGGCACCCCGGACCGGACTGGTGTAGAAGTCGCCGGACTCTCCGTGCGCGG
>CAIZKE010000021.1 GCA_903933475.1 uncultured Alphaproteobacteria bacterium
ACCGACCCGATGGCTGCGGGATTACATATGCCGCCCGCCAGGTCTTGCCGGGAGAATCCGTGCGGGTTGACGACGACCTGGTGCTTTGGCTGTCAAAGCCACTGTGATCAGTCTGCGGGATCTTTGGGGGGCTCAAGGGCGGTTTTGAGCATGCTGAAGTCTGGATGTGCAAATTTCTGATAATATTCCTTATACGCATTCTGGATACGTTCCGGGATGACCCCGCTCAGCTTCGGAATCCCTCCCAGAGCGCCTCCACGAGGGACAGGACCTGGGCCACGTCCCCTGCAGCTCCGGAGGCCAGGACCTTGAGCCGCCGGGTCGCCGGGTCGTGCACGACGTCGAGGCCAAGGTGAGCCGCGCCGGCCGGCCGCGCATGGAAGGCACCGTTAACCGCGGCGGTCCAGCGCCTTGCGCCCTCAGGATCGACCTCGCCCAGGTCCACCGCGGCGATCACCGTCGGCCGCACCTCGGGCTCGGGCTCCACCCCCGTCAACGCCGCAAGGTCCGCTGGCAGGATGCGGAAACCTTTGCCCACACGGGCCGCCTTCAGCCGCCCGTCGCGGATAAACCGCAGGACCGTACGCGGATGCAGCCGCAGCCGACGCGCGGCCTCGGTCACGGTCAAGTAGTCCGGTGTGGTCATGCGGTCCTCCCGAGAATGTCCATCACCTGAGTCGACTCCATGTCGGCCAGGAAGCCCGCTAGGGTGATCTTCGCCAGTTCGGTCATCATGGCCGGCGAGCCCATGGGCAGCCGACCGTCAGCGACCCGGACGCCGAACTCGGCGGGGTCCAGGGCCGCGAGGTCGCCGGAGGGCGTCTCCGGCGGCGGGGTGACCATCAGCATCAACATGCCGTAGTAGAGGCGCGTCATCGGCTTCATCAGGACCAGCCGGTCCCGCTCGCCCTGCCGGGCCGGACGCCCCAGCCAGCCCTCCAGCAGGGCCGACTCGGCCTCCGGGCCCCTCACCGTCTCATGGGTCAGGATGGCGAGGTCGACCATGGGATCCGTGGCGCAGGCCGTCTCCCAGTCCACCAGCCAGAAGCGGTTCCCGTCGTACAGCAGGTTGCGCGGGTTGGGATCGCAGTGCGCGGCGACCGGCCCGGACGCCGACCAGGGATAGGCGGCGCACAGGCGCTGGAGGCCCGCGACAAACGGCGCCATCAGGCCCTCGGCGAATTGCTGCTTCCCCAGGACCAGTTCCATCAGGCCCGCCAGCCGCTCTCCGAAGTTCACGGCATTGGGAAAGCTCGCCTCCGCCTGGAGGGTCCGGAACAGTCGGCCGAGCTCGGTGGCGACCGCCCTCGCCCCGCCCGGATGATCTGAAAGTGGTCGCTGCGCCACGAAGTCCATGACCAGGACCCCCGTCTCCGGCTCGCAGGCGTAAAGGGCAGGCGCGATCCCCGCCTTCGACGCCGCGACGATGCAGGCGTGCTGGTCCGGGTTGCGCATCCGGTCCGCAGCGGGATCGGAAAGACGCAGGAGACGCTCCCCCTCCGGCGTCGTGAACCGCAATGCCACGGCGCCGGTTGCACCGCCAGGGACGGGCGCCAGGCTTCCGGGCGCGCCATCAAATCGGACCAGCGCCGCCTCGACCTTGGCACGCTGGACATCAGGAAGCTTCAGGGGAATGTCCACAATGTTCTCTCAAATTAGGCATTCGAGTCGTTATCATGAACTTTTGTGACTCCTCAGCGCCGACTAGGTCAAGGCGCCTGGCCGCCGCTGCATTTTCCAGCAGAGATTTTTTTCCAGCACCACGGGAGCGGCCAACCTTTGCAGACTTGCACAAGGAGACCGCCCGTGACCCACCTTCCCCCGTCCTATCGCTGGCTCGCCCGGCTCGAGCCCCTGCCCCGCATGGTTTCCGCCGCCCTGGCTGAGTTCGGGGTTCGCGAGACCGCCGGCGCGGCCAATACCCCGCAGATCCTCCAGTGGGCTCAGGAAACCGGCCTCAATGCGGACTACCGGGCGGATTCCATACCCTGGTGCGGCCTCTTCATGGCCTACATCGCCCGCGTCGCTGGACGTGAGGTGCCGCTGGCCCCTCTCTGGGCTCTCAGCTGGGCCCGGTTCGGCGTCGAGGGTGGCCAGCCCGAACTGGGCGACGTCCTGGTCTTCATGCGCCAGGGTGGCGGTCACGTGGGCCTGTACATCGGCGAGGATTCCCGATGCTATCATGTCTTGGGAGGCAACCAGGGCGACCGGGTCTGCATTACCCGCATCGCCAAGGAGCGCCTCTACGCCGTCCGCCAACCGCCCTATGTGAATAAGCCCCGCTCCGCTGCGACCTACCGTCTCGCCGCCACTGGCGAGGTTTCCTCCAACGAGGCCTGAGACCATGACCGAAGCCGCCCCTCCGACAGACGCCATTCCCGGATATGACCGCCCCGTCGTCGAGGCCTGGCTGGCGGCGAACTGTCCGGAGCTGTCCGGCCCCTTCGACTGGGTGCGCCTGCCCGGCGGCCACTCCAACCTGACCTGGCGGCTGACCGACTCCCACGGCCGGCAGGCGGTGATCCGTCGTCCGCCCCTCGGTGAACTCCTGCCCAAGGCCCACGACATGGGCCGGGAGTTCCGGGTCCTGTCGGCCCTGAAGGACACCCCCGTCCCGACGCCCCGGCCCCTCGCCTTCTGTGAGGACCCGTCGGTCACCGGGGCGCATTTCTACGTCATGGACTTCCTGGACGGGCATCCCCTCTACACGGTGGAGGACGTCAAGGACTGGGCGCCGGAGGCCAAGCGCCGCGACCTCGCCTTCGCCTTCATCGACGCCCTGGCCCAGCTCCACGCCCTGGATCCCGCCGCCGTGGGCCTGGGCGACCTGGGCAAGCCCGAGGGCTATGTGGAGCGCCAGATCAACGCCTGGGGCCGGTCCTGGTCCGCTTCTGTCGGCCCCGCCGGGTTCGATGACCCCCGCGCCCACGAGGTCGAGGCCTTCCTGCGCGCCCGCCTGCCCGGCCAGGTCCCTGCCCGGGTCGTCCATGGGGACTTCGGCATCCACAACATCCTGGTCGGGCGCGGCGGCGGCCTGCTGGCGGTGATCGACTGGGAGATCGCCACCCTGGGCGATCCCCTGGCGGACCTGGCCTATGCCCTCAATCCCTGGCCGGACCCCTCCGATCCCGAGCCCCCGGCAGAGACCTCGCCCCACGCCCAGCCGGGCTTTCCCACCCGCACCGAGCTGGCCGAGCGCTACGCCGCCGCCACCGGAGCCGACCTTGCGGGCCTGTACTATTACGTCGCCTTCAACCGCGGGAAGAGCGCCTGCA
>CAIZKE010000022.1 GCA_903933475.1 uncultured Alphaproteobacteria bacterium
CTCCCCCTCACGATGGTGCAGGACGGCGTTCTCGACCTTGAGGGTGAAGACACCTTCCCCGCCGGTAAATCGCACGGTCAGGTCCAGATCCAGGGCGCCTGCAGCCTCCCCGTTGAGGCGGACGGACAGGCTATCCAGCAGGCTTTCCGCCGGCAGGTTCCGCAACTGGCCCGGAGCCGCCTGGCGGGGGGTCGCAGAGGAGGGGATCGGGGTCCGCAGCTCCTGGGCACCCATCAGGTAGAAGTCCCGCCAGGGACCGGACTCGGACTGGTAGCCCATCTGTTCAAGGAGGTCCGCCTGCAGGGCGCGAGCCTCTTCGTTGTCCGGATCGGCGAAGACCAGATGGTTGAGGACCTCGGCACCCCACCGGTAGTCACCCTCCGCCTGCGCCCTGCGGGCCTCGGCCATGACCGCCTCGGCGCCGCCCATGACGCTCACATAGCGCTTCCCGGTCTCGACCGGCGGGTGGGGGTTGAGGTGGGCCGGATTGCCGTCGAACCAGCCGAGGTAGCGCTGGTAGACCGCCTTGGCGTTGTGGCTGACCGTCCCGTAGAAGCCGCGGGTGTACCACTCCGAGGCCAGGGTCGGCGGCAGGCGCAGGACCTCAGCGATCTCGGGTGCGTTCATCCCGTGGTTGGCCATGCGCAGGGTCTGGTCGTGGATGAATTTGTAGAGATCGCGCTGCTTGCGCAGGAAGACGTCGATCTCCGCCCCACCCCAGCGTGGCCAGTGGTGGCTGGCGAACATGACCTTGGCGTCACGCCCAAACAGGTCTCTCGCTTCGTTGATGTAGCCGCTCCAGGACTTGGCGTCGCGGACCTGGGCCCCCCGGGGCGTGTAGATGTTGTGCAGGTGGCAGGTACAGTTCTCGGCCATGCAAAGGGCGCGGAACTTCGGGAAGTAGAAGTTCATCTCCGCCGGTGCCTCGGCGTCGGGCGTCACCTGGAAGACGATTTCGATCCCGTCCACCTCCAGCCGCTCGCCCGTCCGCGAGATCGAGACGGTGGGCGGCACCAGGGCTACCCTGCCACCGGACACCCCCTTGCCCAGGCCAGAGTCCACATGGCCCTTCGCGTCCTTCTGGAGCAGGGCCCCGTACATGTAAGTCGCCCGGCGACTCATGGCGTTGCCCGCCAGGACGTTCTCGCTGACCGCCTCCTTGAGGAAGCCCTCGGGGGCGATGATCGGCAGGCCGGCCTCGATCTCCTCAGGAGAGGCGACGCCCAGGATCCCGCCGTAGTGGTCCACATGGCTGTGGGTGTAGATGACCGCGCTCACGGGCCGCTCGCCCCGATGCGCCCGTATCAGCTCCAGGGCGGTCCGGGCCGGCTGGGCCGAGGTCAGGGGATCGATGACGATGTAGCCGGTCTCGCCCTCGATGAAGGTGACCGTCGAGATGTCGAAGCCCCGGACCTGGTAGACCCCGGGTGTCACCTCGAAGAGGCCGTGGATGCCGTTCAGGCGCGCCTGGCGCCAGAGGCCCGGATGGACGGTGGGCGCAGGCGTCTCGTCCTCCAGGAAGGCGTAGGGCTTCAGGCTCCAGGCCCCGGGGATGTCGGCGTCGGGGATGGTGGCAATGAAGCCGCGCCGGGCCAGCCGGAAGTCCTCGCCATCTTCCGGGGGCAGGGTTGTGCGGGCGGCCTCGAGGGCGGCGTGGGTCGCGGGGCTGGCGTCCTTGCGGTCGAGGCGGGTCATGGTCAGGTCTCCTGGTCCGCCCCTTAGCCCCGACGCCGCCGAAGGCCAAGCCTTGCGCCACCCCAGAGGTCCCGTTCCCGGGCGGCGCGCGCCCTGCCCAGGCTGTCACGCTTCCGATTGGCGACGGTTTTCACCTCATGCGAGACACGGGACTGCGGGCGATGGTTCCCTTTTCCCAGTCGGTGCGCCATATGAATCCTGACGGGATGAAGGCCGGGATCGCGGCACGCCCCCTGGGAGGAGAGACGAGTTGCATTATCAGGAATTGAAGACGGCCTGGGATGAACTGACCGCGCCGGGTGCCCCCTTTGAACTCGTGGTTCAGGAGGTCCGCGGTGCTCCGCTGAAGGTGTACAAAAACGCCCCGCCGAACGTCCGCGCAGTCTGGCTCTCCACGGCCGCCTTCGCGGATCGCACCTACATCGTCTTCGAAGGCGAGCGCATTACTTATGCCGAGGCCCACCGCCTGGTTGCCAGCGTCGCCAACTGGCTGGCGGCCCAGGGCGTGAAGCGAGGCGACCGCGTCGCCATCGCCATGCGCAACTACCCGGAGTGGATGCTGATCTACTGGGCCTGCGTCTCCACCGGGATCACGGTGGTGGGCATGAACGCCTGGTGGACCGCTGAAGAGATGTCCTACGGGTTCAACGATGCCCAGCCCAAGGTCGCCTTTGTCGATCCCGAGCGCATGGCCCGGATCGCCGAGCGGCCGGAAATGGTCGCGGGTATGACCCTCGTCGCCGTGCGGGCCCCGGCCACGGAAGGCTTTGTTCCCTGGTCGGATGTCGTCGCTACCGGCGGCGACCTGGCTGCGGCGGAAATCGATCCCGATGACGACGCCTGCATCTTCTACACCTCCGGCACCACGGGCTTCCCGAAGGGCGCCCAGCTGACCCATCGGGGCTGCGTCGCCAACCTCTTCAACATGATGTTCTCCGGTCAGGCCCAGGCCCTGGCGACCCAGCGCGGCACAGGCGTGGTTCCGGACCCCAATGCGCCGGTCCCGGTTCCGGTCGCCCTGCTGACCACGCCGCTGTTCCACGTGACCGCTAACAACTGCGGTGCCTACGCTACGACAGCGGCGGGCGGCACCATGGTGCTGATGCACAAGTGGGATGGTGGAGAGGCCCTGCGGATCATCGAGGCCGAGAAGGTCACCTCCATGAGCGGCGTGCCCACCATGGCCCGGGAAGTCATTACCCACCCGGACTTTGCAAC